>WTAT01000258.1 GCA_013139415.1 Desulforhopalus sp. | reverse complement strand
AATACGGGAAACAACCACTGGTATGAGTGTCGGGATCAGGCAATACGATGGACAGATAATCGTCTGGTGCGTATGGAGGTGGCAATTGATATCACCCGTCGCAAGTTGGCTGAGGAGGAGCTTCTTTCTGAGAAAGAGCAGCTATCGGTTACACTGCGCTCTATTGGAGATGGTGTTATCACCACTGATGTGGAAGGTAAGATTGTCCTGATAAATCGAGTAGCAGAGGAACTTACTGGATGGCGCCAGGATGAAGCAGTAGGACGACCTTTCTTGGAGGTGTTTCACTTGCAGCATGGGAAAACAGGTGATCCCTGTGCAGATCCTGTATCGCAAGTGTTGCAGGAAGGTCAGGTTTTCACTCTGGATGACAATACCATACTTGTTGCCAGGGATGGAAGTGAGCGGATAGTTGCGGACAGTGGTGCTCCTATTCGGGACAAGGGGAGCCGGATCATCGGCGTTGTCCTCGTGTTTCGTGACGTTACGGAGGAGAATCAACTCCGAGAGGAAGCGCTGAAGGCAAAAAAACTGGAGTCGGTTGGGGTCCTGGCAGGTGGTATTGCCCACGATTTTAATAATATTCTGGCGGCCATTCTCGGCAATATTGACTTGGCGGCTCACATGATTGGAGAGGACCACGAATCGTATCGATTGCTGCAGATGGCCGAAAAAGCCTCAATCAGAGCGAAGGGGCTTACCCAGCAGCTTCTTACCTTTGCTAAAGGTGGTGATCCTGTTCTGGAAACGTCTTTTCTGGAAGAAATTGTCCGGGATTCCGCCATGTTTGTTTTGAGCGGATCCAATGTTTCCTGTTCTTTTGATTTTCAGGAAGATCTCTACTGGGCGGATATTGACAAGGGGCAGATCAGCCAGGTTATTCAAAACATTATCATCAATGCCGATCATGCCATGCCGGATGGCGGAACCATCAACGTAACATGTGAAAATATTACCCTGACTGCGCCGGTAAGTCTCCCTCTGCCTGCCGGCCAGTACGTGAAAATATCCATTACAGATACCGGCTGCGGGATTGATGAAGAAAGTCTGGCCAGAATATTTGACCCTTATTTTTCCACCAAGGAAGTTGGTCAAGGGTTAGGCCTTGCCGTTGTGCGGTCAATAATACAAAAGCATGGTGGCTGTATTATGGCCGATTCAGAAAAGGGAAGTGGAACAACGTTTACTATCTATCTTCCGGCCTCGGATTCAGAGCGGAAAAAAGTGGAAGATTTATTTATTACTGCCGAGCCCGCAACGAAGACGGGTCGGATCATGATCATGGACGATGATGAAATGGTACGGGATATTGTTGACAAGATACTTGGCCGTTTTGGCTATGAGGTTGTGCAGGCCGTAGACGGAGATGAAGCTATTGAAAAATATAAGGACGCTGTGTCGTCAGGCGAAGCCATAGATTTGGTCATTATGGATTTAACAATTCCAGGAGGAATGGGAGGTAAGGATGCCGTTAAAAAACTGCTGACTATTGATCCGGATGCCCATGTAATTGTTGCCAGCGGCTATGCAAATGATCCTGTTATGGCAAACTGCCGGGAGTATGGTTTTCTTGCCGCTGTTCAGAAGCCGTTCCAGATGTCGGAGCTCATATGGGTGGTTGAGCAGAGTCTGAAAAAATAATTGCCTAACCCGGGAAATAAAGTGCCTAAAGTGAGCTAAAGTTAAAAATGCCTAAAGTCTCGGTACTTAATCTGATTAGATACTTTCTCAACTTTAGGCATTTTAGTCACTTATAACTTTAGTCACTTTATTTACCCAAACCCCAGCTCTTTCAGAAACCTTCCGTCTTTTGTCCAGTCTTTTCGTATTTTCACCCAGAGCTTGAGCATTATTTTTGTTCCCAGCAGTTCCACAATATCATGGCGGGCCGCCTGGCCGATTTTTTTAAGCATAGCTCCCTGCTTGCCGATGATAATTCCTTTTTGTGATTTTTTTTCGACGTGGATAGTCGCGTGTATTGTAAGAAGACCACTCGGGTCTTCTTCCTGGAAACTGTCAATGGTGACTGCAGTGGAATAAGGGATTTCCTGTCTGGTGAGGAGGAAAATTTTCTCCCTGACAATTTCAGACGCGATAAACCGTTCAGTGGCATCAGTGGGGATATCTTCCGGATAAAGACGGGGGCCCTCCGGGAGGAGTGGGAGCATCTCCTGCATCAGGATGTCAACGCCGTCGCCGGTCTTGGCTGATAAAGGAATCATTGCCTGAAAAGGGAAAAATTCCTTATATACATTCAGAATCGGCAGCAGTTTCTCTCTGCTGGAAAGGTCAATTTTGTTAACCAGCAGCAAAACAGGTTTTTTGGTTTTTTCCAGAACCTCAGAAGTAACATTGATTTTTTCAGGCAATGGGAAAGTGGTGTCAATCATGAAAATAATAGCATCGACTTCGGTCAGAGTGGCAAGGGCGATTTTTACCATTTCCAGGTTGAGTGGGCTATGTGCCCTGTGGATGCCGGGTGTATCAAGCAGAATAATCTGGTGATTTTCGCCATTCATGATTCCGAGAATACGATTACGGGTGGTCTGGGGTTTAGGCGACACTATGGAGATCTTCTGGCCCAGCAAACGATTGAGCAGAGTAGATTTTCCCACATTAGGAGGACCGATAAGAGCCACTACTCCTGTCTTGACTTGATTTTCCATGATTAAGTTGTTGAGTTATAGAGTTGTTGAGTTTGTTGAGTTATTGGGTTATTGAGTACCACGTTCGATATGTTAAGATACCACTTAAAACTTAAAACTTAAAACTTAAAACTTTTTTTAAATTGCATCCAAAAATAATAGAATATGTTGAGCAGGGACGATTTTTCTGCGGTCTGGTATTGCAGGATCAAGGAAAACGACTGCGGATAATAAACCAGAACGGCAGGGAGATGAACTTGCCGCTGGCACGGGTCGTCCACCAGGCCAATTCCGATTTCAATCATACAACTCGGGAAGAAACCATGCGTTTCTTAAAAGAGGTTGCAGAAAAGAGGCAGGTGCTCTCCCAGGAAGTTGAGTTGTCAGAAATATGGGAATCGGCTGTGGAAGAAAGTGATGACTCTTTCAGTGCCCAATTCCTTACAGAGCTTAACTTTGGCGAAGATGCCGGCGATGATCAGGTAGCAGCCTTTGTCAGGGCTGTTT
>WTAT01000313.1 GCA_013139415.1 Desulforhopalus sp. | reverse complement strand
CCTTGAGGGTACTCAGTTCAGTACCCCCTTAAGGGGTGTAAGTGCCTCGAAGGTCTCTCTACGTTCGCTATCTGGAGGTATCTTTAAGTTTTTAATTTCAATCCACTATCCAGGTTTCTTGTTTTTTTATGACAGGAAATCTGGAGTAAGGCACTAAATGCGTCTCATCCGACATCTGCGTTTCCTAATTGTCATAGTCGTTTGTTGGCTCCCCAGCTGCTCATTGCATCAGCCAACACAACTTGATACCACCCCCAACACAGATGTCGAACTCGTCGACACACCATTTTTCCCCCAACAACAATACCAGTGCGGCCCAGCCGCACTGGCAATGTTGCTCCAGGCATCGGGGATTGACATTCACCCAAACGACCTCAGTCCACGTCTCTATCTGCCAGGCAGGAAGGGCAGCCTGCAGCTCGAGATGGTCGCTTCGATCAGATATAATCAGCGAATTCCTTATATTATCGAACCTGAAATTACAGCTATAGCCTCTGAACTGCTAGCCGGAAGACCAGTTCTGGTTATGCAGAACCTTGGCCTGAGGATTCTCCCCGCGTATCATTATGCGGTTATTGTCGGCATGCAATCAAGTGGTCAAATAGTGCTCCGTTCCGGGACGACCAAACGTTTGATCATGGACTTTGATGATTTTCTTATCAGCTGGAAACAAGCAGGGAGCTGGGCTGTTATCGCTCTAAATCCGGAAGAACTTCCAACAGACTTGGATTTGGCAAAATACTTGGAAAGTATCGCGGGAATCGAGGCCACAGGGAATGTCGTACTGGCCGATGGTGGATATCGGACCTTGCTCAAACGCTACCCTGATCAGCCAACCGCGCTCTTCGGTCTAGCCAATACCCTCTTTGCCAGGAAACGCTTTTCCGAAGCTGCAAATATTTACCGCGACCTGTTGAGACGCGATCCGACACACTCGGCAGCAGCAAACAATCTAGCCGAAACGCTTGCCAGTCTGCAATGCTTCAGGCAGGCACTGAAACTGCTCGATACTTTTCTCCTGGCAAATAACCAGCCATCCGATTTAACAACCACCCTTACCGCAACTCGTAGAGAAATTGAAGATAGATTGAAGGCAGAGGGAGCACATAACACTGATTGCCCGGAAACATGATTGTTTCTGAGAATTTTGACCAGAATTAACGTAGACATTGGAAGAAAAGGCAATTTCTCAAGGTAGCCTTTAAAGAAGACTTTTGACGTTTCCCTGTGGCCAGGAAATCATTCTGGCTTTGGCTGTTTATGTAATTTATGAAAATAGAGAGGTATCAAGA
Organism: Desulforhopalus sp.; assembly: GCA_013139415.1. Lineage (GTDB taxonomy): Bacteria > Desulfobacterota > Desulfobulbia > Desulfobulbales > Desulfocapsaceae > Desulforhopalus_A. The sequence goes on along the minus strand of WTAT01000313.1, from coordinate 1,351 downwards.
CAAACCATTCCAGCCTTTCATCAAAACGTACTGCCACGCCATCTTCATCTCTTCGCGTTATGGTTCCACCAACTTTCTCAATCACCAAACGACTATATTTTCCCTTAAAAACGATATCAATATCACATTTATGGCCGACCCCGGGACTATCATTCATTTCCATGAACAAACCAGTTATGCTAATATCACGTACCATCCCACTGTACTTCTTGTTAATCTCACGTACATGGCAGAATCCCTGTGAAAAAAATGGCGTTCGAACCGATACTCTACGTTCATCCGATTTATCCATATCTTCTAAAACCTTTTCATAATATTTTTTTTATTAAGGAATCACCCTGATTATACGTAAAGAATCAGAACACATTATAAAGAATTAGAGCAACCTGGGTAGGCATGCGTCCACTGAAATACTACCATCTCAGCCAGTACCTGTAAAAACTCACTACTCTTCGGAGTCAGCATGTTCAACATACTCTTTTTAAAAAATTCAACAACAACCTCTGCAAACCAGGCTACTGCAACAAGAAGACAGAACCACCTCTACCCTCACCGATGCAATAAGATATCCAACCATGAGCTTTTCACACCCAATTTCTTGATTATAGCCATATAATTACTAACCCCGGTAAACGGGAAAATAAGCCGGGATTCTTTTCAATGCCCCTTGAGGGTACTCTTTTCAGTACCCCCTTGAGGGGTGTAAGTGCCTTAGTGGTCACTTTAAGTTTCTAATTTCAATACACTATCCAGATTTCTTGCTTTTTATACCCGTCTAGCGGGCACTGAAAAGAGTTACAGGAAGTCTGGAGTAAGGCACTAAACTCATCGACATTACCAAAGCCCTGTTTGAGCAGGGCCAAAAATATATTGAGGAATTATTCGCTCTTGTCAGTAACACACCGGGAGAGATAGAAATCTTATGTGTGAACGACAACGCAGGAGACTGGCTTGAGAATGAGACACCGATAGATATAAAATTATCCCATTTCAGGGATAAGCATAAAGACAGCAACAGCACCTTGGTTTGAAGATAAACAACAGTCTTTTCAAGTTGAGAATAATCGGTAGTCCCCACAAATTTGGAGAGACGTACATCAGCCTGGTTCAGATTAATTCTGGATTGTTTTTTGTCTTTTGGTGGGGTGGGGGGATTTAAATTAGAATCATTCCATCAGCGCACCGTATACGCAAAATATCGTTCTTGGTTATTCGCTCCGGCACCCCCGTTGGGACTGATAACATTACGACCACAGAGGATGAATACCTCGTAAGCATAAAAAATAGCATAGCGGTCATTATTGAAAATGATGAGCTGATTTCCGTTTTCTTCTCTTACCTGTTCACGAAA
>WTAT01000515.1 GCA_013139415.1 Desulforhopalus sp. | reverse complement strand
TCGGGGGTGAGTCTTCGTATTTTCATGAAAGTAACCTGTTTTTTAGTGCCTTGGTGCTAACTTCAAGTTATTGGTGTTAAAAATACTCTCATTTTTCTTGTTTTTTATACCCCTCAAGGGGGTACTGAAAAGAGTGACAGAAAATCTGGAGTAAGGCACTAAAAAACAGGTTACTTTCATGAAAATACGAAGACTCACCCCCGAAGAATATCCAAAAACTGCAGCTTTACTGGGGAAGGCATTTCCTAATAGTAATTATGAAGTTCGATTATTTGAGAACCTTCACAAAAATGAAAGGCCCTTGCACGAATGGATATGTATTCATCGCAACAAAGCCATAGCATACATTGCCTATTCCAATGCGTTTTACGGAAAAGAAGTGTGCGGCCTGCACCTGGCACCGCTGGCAGTGACACCACAAATGCAAAATCAGGGAATAGGCTCTGAGCTGCTGAGATTCTCCTTACGACAGAAAGAAATCAGAGAGAGCCCACTCTTTGTCCTGGGTGACCCCAACTTTTATATGAAATTCGGTTTTGTACATTGCACTATGCCCATCTGCCCCTTTGATAAAAACAACGCGCATTTTCTCAGCATCCGCAATAACATTTCAAGTACGTTCACTGTGGGCTATGAACCAGAATTTTAGATTGGAATGTAACTCTATTAAACGCTAGTGCAGATCATATATCTTTAAAATTTCCAGAAACAATAGAGGCAACAAAACAGTTCTCTGCTTTACTAAGTTGTTCTCCTCCGAAAACTAAGTTGATTTTGGCGGAACAAAATACCCATGAGGCCAGGATGGCGTCGCAATCGGACTTCCTAAGTTGTATTTGACTAATCGATTTCTCAACTCAAGAAGCTTTGCGACTAACACCCCTTCTACTTTGGCATAAGCGTTTTCGTCAGCAACCCTCTTAACCACAATACCAAGCTGTTCAGTGATGGCGTTGCCAACAGAATTCTGACTGATCGTGACGATGAGTCGTCCTTCATCATCACGATAAATGAGTTGTTTGTAGGCAGGTTTCCAGCGAATTTGATTTGCAAACATTGGATCTTCCATTACCTGAAGGCGCAACATACGCGCCGCTTGATGAAACTGATCACTGAAAAGAAGTATGTCTTCTATCTGATCAGGAAAGCAAGCGTCATCAGGTATTCTGTTATCTTCAGTAGCAACAAGTGCAAAAAGTGTTCTATAAAAATCCAGAAAGCCCTTGAGCACCATGTCATACTCTTTCCAAAACTTTCCTCTGTTCAATGATGCAGCACCACCAAGGATTTCCCAACTGGGTAAACCTTGTGGATATCCAGTGATAGCCAATTTCCCTTTGTTGGGGTCGATGGGACGCAGAATTTCAAGGTCCAATACATCAAGAAACTGTAAATATACCTCACTTAAATAGTTTAGAAAAAGTCCGTTTTCACCGCTATCGGTCAGGTTAGGATTGTCTTCTGCAGCGAGGGGAGCGGCTGCCAACAGGGATTTCTCGAATGCCATAAAATGATTATGTATCATTCGAATACTTGGCACTCCAGACTTGTTCAACGGCCAGGTTGCATCCAGACTAGCCTCACCACAAAAAACCAGATGTTTCTGAGGATCGGGAAATAGCTCCAGCATATAATCAAGGACGACTTTCGTCATACGACTGAAGACTATGTTTTCTGCTTTTGAGAGTTGGTCACGCCGAACCGGTCTTCCCATTGGATCGAGCACCTGTTGCGAGGTGTCAAAAATGATGGAGGTGTCAAAGAGGTTGGAATGACCAATTGCTTTGCGATACAGGAGAAATCCTTCGGAGGTGCGCAACAGCCCGTTCTCACGAGCTAAATGCCTGAGGTTACATGGGCTGTTAAAGAACTCAGTCGGGGCAATACCATCCGGAATCTCTAACGGAATTTGGCGGTGAGGGATGGTTATTTCTCGAGGTGCACCTGTCATCAGACTCCCCTTAATCTATTGTTCTCTCGAGAGGGACTTATCCCCCCTGATGCAACATGTTTTGAATACATTAGGCCTTACCCTAAAATCGGAACAAATCAGCCAATAGTTCACCTTTCGCAGGTCTCATCGCTATGGCTATGGCTGGATATCAGGTTTAATTCCCGGAAGATCCCCACATAAGAAAGCCCTGTTTTTTGTTTCCTGGCACACCCTTTTTCTGTGGTTTCAAGCAATTAATCTAGCAACTTCTTCTTCAATTTCCTCTGTCAATTTTTCTAAAATAAAATATTCATACTATAAGGAGTGCGTTCAGCTATGTATTTCAATTTCAGATAGAGGGGCTCAGAAATTCTAAGCGGTAAAGTTTTTTTCACATCTTCTCGAATGTGAGGCTCCTCCCAAGGATAGGTTTGATCTTTTTGCGAACTGTACTTACCGGCTCCAGCTGCAAACTTATCAAGATCCGCATCTTTTTTTAATGCCGGCGTTGACCGGAGTGGAGTCTTCTTTTTTTCAACCACCATAGACCTCCCTAAAAAAATGATTCATTTCTTCAGCCGCCTTTTTATCCTGTTTCCACTCAACCACAGATAATCCATCCCGCGCAGACTTCCGAAATGCAATACGATCGCGAAGTACCGAGTCCATAAGGCCCAGGTGTTGAAAACCTTCTTCCCTGACAAAAGTCAGGGTCTCCTGTGCCTCACGAACTAATGGGTTGCTCGACACCCTATTCAAAACAATATAGGCCTGCAGGTTCTCATTGAACCCCTGGGCTACTTCTATCAACTCGTCCATCTGTCGGAGCGTCCAGATATCAAATTGAAAGGGTTGTACGGGAATGTAGGCCCGATCACAAACACCTAGCGAATAGCGCAGCTCCATCGAGTCCCGTCCCCCGGCATCAATAACGATCTCATCATATCGGTCTGCCAGATCACGTACCTGTGATGCCAACCCCTTGCCGAATTTCTGCACACAGGCAATTCTGTACTCAATCTCAGTTTCTTCCCTAACTGTTGCCCAAAAAGATGCAGTTCCCTGACGATCTGTGTCCAACAACAACACATCTTTACCTTGCAGTGCTAACATAGCAGCCATGTTCGTTGCCAGGGTTGTCTTGCCCGTGCCGCCCTTCTCCCCACCAATTAATACTATTCCCATGCAGTTATTCCATATTGAATTATATTGTAGCAAATCAAATCATACATAGTGATATGATATCATGTTGTATGATTAATTAACAATAAAATTGCACAATAAATCATACACGGTAGAAAATTTATCGTTTCCAGCAGTCATTCGTTTTGCATCATAGTAAGTAGTTTGTAAGGAGTTTAATTCCTGAAAAACCAGACTGAGAGGTGCCTGAACAGAGCTATTGGAAAACTTGCTTTGTTTACGCATTGAAGCCAGAATCTGCTCTCACGGACCCTCAGATTCACATTTGATCAAATCTGACAATCAGCATGATAGAAATGACAACCTAAAATTAACCACCGATACTGAATGAAAAGGAAGTAATATCTTTCTTCCAGGTTACCTGGGACAAAGAATGTTTCAGTAATTTTTTTTGTCTGAAGTGATGTTAGATGAACTCTCGGATTATCAGGAAGAATCACAGATCAGTCGTTGATTTCTTTCCTGAGATACTTGGCAGGTCAAACCTATCTCAAGGCTTGATCTGTCACTTATTGCGCCAGGCGCCAAAGCGCATCGGCAGCTTAGAGATTTTGAGAATGACCTTATCGAACCAGCGATCCGGAAGCAGTTTCATTAATATGGCCGACCCTCTGGAGTCCCAGCCCAAGCGGTACCTGGTTTTTGGCCTTCTCGCCTGCAGAGCCTTCATAACGGTTTTGGCTACTTTTTCTGGTGAGAGATTATGTTGGTGCATTTTAAACGCCCACTGCGAAAAAGCCTCCATAGCTTCTCCGTACCGTTCCTGCCCGATTGGTCCAAGATCACTTAAAAATCTGGTAACACTGTCACGCATCTTTTTATTAGCAGGTGTGTCAATACCACCAGGTTCGACAATAGATACATTTATACCAAAGGGGTGTAATTCACGCCTCAAGCAGTCATTGACCGCCTCAAATGCAATTTTTGATGAGGCGATGGCACCGTAGAAAGGCAAGGATATACCTCCCCCAACTGCTCCTATGTTGACTATTCTGCCGTTGGCTTTGCGGATTAACGGCAACATGGCCTGGGTGAGTGCCATGGGACCGAAAAGATTGACATCGTATTGCTCAAACCATAGTTCTCGAGGGAAATATTCCAAAGGTCCACAGTGAAGCATCCCCGCACAGTTCACCAACCCATACAAGCCGTCTTTCCCGGTTTTGTGTGCTATTTGGCGCACTGCACCTCTTATCATGCTCTGATCCCGTAATTCAATGATTACAGGGTGAATATGGTCGGGATTCTGATTTTTCAGAACAAGTGCGTCGGCCTCATTTCGAACCGTAGCTAAGACCTCAAATCCCCTGTCAGATAAAAGTAGAGCAGTCGAGCGACCGACACCGCTTGATGTCCCGGTAACCAATACCCATCGCACTGCTGCCATAATTCTCCCTTGAGTCAAAAACGTCTTTCCAATCGGAATGTATCGATTTAAATACTAACATCCTACAAGGGGTAAGGCTAACCATCCCACCATAATAGTTCTTCATTCGAAAATACAAATCCCGGGATAAATCAATTTGTAAACCACTGATTGCCTCTTCCCTTCCCCAACTGCAACCTGAAACACTCCCTTTACTGACGTCGTTTAGTGGTGATGCAAATCGGTTTAAAAAATCTGCCAGATCAGATCTCGTTTTCTTCAGTTTTGGGTGCCCTCAGCTACAAAATTTCTCATATCGAATCTGCAATTTTTTATACATTAAGAATCCTATCGCCTTGCGATCTATACTATTGCTTTTTGAAAGGATTCATGATCAACACAGGACAATGGGCTCTCTTCAAGACACGTTCCGCAACACTGCCAAGCAGGATCTTCTCCAAGCCCCTGGCACCATGGGTGCTGATTATGATCAAATCAGAATCCTTCATTTCAGCAATTTCAACAATTTTATCAACCGGGTCACCTTTGACTACTTCTCCGGTACACCCCGGACAACTCTCACTATTATCTTCAAGAAGATTTGACATTCTCACCTGTGCATCAGTGAGCATCTTTTCTTCATATTCTACAGCGAATGGAGCCCCTACCATAACATCACCTACAGGGAAAGTGACAACATGGATGAAATGGACGACCGCCGACAATTTCTCTGCCATTGAGGCAGAGTAAGCAACAAGTTTATCAACGTTTGTTAAGAAATCTACAGGAACAATAATTTTATTAATTTCTTT
>WTAT01000274.1 GCA_013139415.1 Desulforhopalus sp. | reverse complement strand
TCAAGTCCAACCAAGAAGTCTGGCGGAAGGTGATAGGTGATAAGTGATAAGTGATAAGTAATCGCTTTCTTCGGGTTTCCTAAAAAAATAGCCCTTGCCAACCAGAGCCACTTGATCCAGTGCTTCAAAACTACTCTTTCAAGGTGGCTTTTGCAAATTTTTTGTGCCGATACCAGCCGATACCAATAGCCGACATTAACCCAAGTTAACCATACCTTTTTCAGCAGAAATCCAGCAAAAATGGTTCTTCCGACTCAAACGTACTTTTTACTTTGAAGCCCTGAATTGCTGAGGTTTGACAGAGAACATTCTCCAGTCGCATCCAACTTTTTAAGACATATTTTTTTTCAAATAGCGCTTTCTTCTCCCTTCCCTTTTTCCAAAGGGAGGGAAGGGGAAGATATAAAATATTTGATGGGGTAAAACGAGCCAATGTAGGGCTTTTTATTTCTTTGCCTCGTTCACAAGCCTGTGATACTGTTCGATACTGAGGAGTACGCTTAATCCGGAAGAACCGCAAAAATCAACATTTTTTGACAACAGTAGTCCGCAGCAGGTGGTCTTCATACCTGCACCATGGTGAAAGACTCCTCGTACTCAGGTAAGCAGTCATTTTATGGTTCAACAACTGTTTTTACTTTGTTGATAGCGTGTGCGAACCCCGTTTTTGCCCTTGGTCTTCTGAATACACCGAGAGGGATATCCCTTGGCAAGCTCATATTTTGAAGCAAAACGTGCTAATTGACCTTATCCCTGATCAGTTTAGACGTGATCATGCCTAAAAAAACTTGCCCGAAAAGGAGCATTCTGGCACTTTTAAAAATTCAAAATTATTTCCAGAAAACCAGCGGCAAATGGAGCACTATGGTTTATTGACTTCCAGAAAATCTTTGTCTGGATATGCTCAGGTGGACTTCAGGATGAGGTGGCAGGTTTGGATCTATAGGAGATATGTGGAGCAATGCAGAGAGAAAAAGAGATTGGCCGCATAGGATTGAGAAAAACCCTAACTTTCAGACTGGTATGAAAATGATGTGCTGGTCACTCTCGCATCTCACTCCTCTTCAGCCATTGCTATTTCCATATCAATCATTTCTCTAGCTCTCTCCACAGCCCGTTGTTCATTGATACCACCCATCGGTACATGTTGTGAATAACCTGATGGACTGGTGATATCAAAACTGAAATGAGAACACTGATTATCTACGGCTGTAACTGAGATAGTCCAACCTTTGTAAATATCAGATATTGTGGTTTTCATGATAAAATCTCCCGATCTCCTTTAGCCCTGCGTAGTTCTTTTTCTATCTCTGGTGAAAAACAGGCAAAATAAACAGTGGTAATTGCATCAGTCTTATCTAAAAAATTACACACTTCATGCATTGCAATATCACAGGCGTCAGCAATTGGAAATCCATATGCTCCACAACTGATAGCAGGAAAAGCTATGGTCTTGCAGTCATTATCAACTCCACATTGCAAACTCTTTCTATAGCATGATGCCAGTAGAGATCTCTCATTGTTACTTCCACCTTTCCATATGGGCCCGACAGTATGAATTACAAATTTTGCAGGAAGATTATATCCACGAGTTATTTTTGCATCACCAGTAGCACAACCATTTAGAGTTCTACACTCTTTTACTAATTCGGGTCCAGCGGCTCTGTGTATTGCCCCATCAACTCCACCACCACCTAAAAGGCTGTTATTTGCGGCATTTACAATTGCATCGAGGTGCAATTTAGTGATATCGGTATTTACAATTTGAATACGTTCCATTGTAAGTTCCTATAGACTTAAATTACTATTGGCTATGTATTCTTCAAAAACTCAACAGCCTGATCTTTTTCATCAACAGAAAAACCCTTCATATCGATATTCCGAAATATTTTGTCTTCAAGATCGACAATTTTGTGGAGCCATTTCGTATGAGTAACCACTGCTATCCGGTCAAAATGTGAGAAACCAAAATCACGAATGAATTTAAATTTCTCAATCATGGCATCGAACTCAGCACCACCAATACTTACAACCTCTTGATACACTATGAGTTTTTCACCTTTTTCTATCTTTTCTTTGAATAGAGTCAGAATCGAAGTCATTTCCTCTTCAGTTATCTTTCCTTCCAAGCGATAAGCAACAGCATTTTCAACACCAATATCGATCATCTCTAGCATCTAATTATTCCTTATGATCTCTTGTCATATGCCTCTTCCGTTCAGCAGTAAATTTCCACCAAGGAACAGGATCACCACCTTCCATAAAGTCTATAACAGCAAGAAACACATCAATTACACAGGGATCATGTTTCTCTCCTGTTACTCGGCATAATTCATCGTGTAGCTGATAAGCATTTTGGCCGATTAGATCTTGAGGGTCTTGAATACCAACCAAGTGAAGATCACCAACAATAGCCTTACCGACATTAGGTAGGTCCGTAAGGTCTGTTACTTTTTGTCTGTCGGGATTTTTCATTGTTAGCCACGCTCAATTTATCTAAGCATATTATAAACATTTACATATAGGTAACACTAGAAAATAAAAATACGTGTATTGTTTATCGAGTGGTGGTGAGTGTGTTTTACTATTAATAAGTACGCCAATTGAAGAACATATTCCTGAAATTAAATACTGCAACATCAGGCTCATAGATCTATGAGATAGCAAATTATGTACGGAAATCAACGACCGTCTTAGTAAGGCACTCTTTGAAACTGTTAATTGAAGAGTTGAAAGAAAGGGGGTGAGGATCAATGTAGGACACAAGAAATGTAAAACAAGCAGGGTAACATTCAGCGATCACTTAAATTGTAGAAATCCAGACCCGATCTGACATGTTTTGATTACGGGCTTTGACTTAATCTGACAGCCAGCATGGGGGCAATGATCCCGAGATGCACTGGAAACACCTGGGGTTTAAGATCATTTTATCCTGTTAGGAAAATCTTCCTATTTAAAAGGTCAAGAAGAACTTTTTATGTTGCTAGGTTTTCAGCCAACCTCTTGATTCCATTTACAGTAGTAGTGTTTCGTTTGAGGTTGCGTTAAATCATAGTACATTTGATATGGCAGTCTTAATGAAACGCCCTGCGCGGAGCCGCATGTGGAGGGCGGGGGGAGAAAAACCCCCGGCTACCCGATTAGCTATTTTTGAGAGCGCTTCTATAACGTTACGATCCGACTGAGCGTTCGGACCCCAACGGCCTGAAGCGAATGATCAGCAGCGGCAGAAGTGTCATGTCGGCTAATAGCGCGACGATCATCGAGAAGCCGGTCAGTAGTCCGAAGTAGATGGTGGGAATAAAGTTGGAGAAGGCGAGTATCGAGAATCCGAGGGAGATGGTAATGGTGGTGTAGTACATGGCACGACCGATGGTGTCGTGGCTGCGCCGTGCCGCGGCCCAGTAGTCCCCGTTGCGCTTGAACTCCTCGCTAAAGCGGTGAATATAGTGGATGGTGTCATCCACCGCGATGCCGATACAGATGGCGGCGATGGTGAT
>WTAT01000513.1 GCA_013139415.1 Desulforhopalus sp. | reverse complement strand
GGAATTTGAGAAGAGGGTTATGTTGGCGAGCAAGGATTTTTCCAACATATCCTTTGTTAAGCCGTATGGCATGGTAGCATCTTCTGTGTCGTTAAGATAATTCATACTCTTTGCTACACTTTCCAGCGTGGTCCGGCTGGCCAATTTTCCAGCTTCCTGTCCTCCCATGCCATCGGCAACACAGAATAAAAGATGTTTTTCCATGATCAGAAAATCATCTTCATTTTCTTTGCGAATTTGTCCCTTGTCTGAATATCCAGAATAAGCGAGGGTAAAATCCCCCCAATTAATTTTGCCTTCCTGCTTCTTCATATGTATCTCCAATGGGATTAATATATAATGTTCTAGAAGATTTTGTAAATTGTTTTTGCTTTTGCAACTGAGATCGATATAACCTGGAAATTAAAAGACAGGATAAGGAGAGTGATGGAGACAGAACATTTAGAAAAACGTTTTGGCGTGATTTCCATTGAAAATGGGTACTGTTCGGCTGAACAGTTCATTGAGGCTTTGAAAATTCAAGTGATGGAAGATTTTAATAAAGGAAAACATCGGTTAGTTGGCAGGATTTTGCTGGAGCAAGGGGTCATGAATCTTGAGCAGATTAATCAAGTACTGGTAATTCTGGGTAAAGGGTTGCCGCTGCTGAAGGAATCTGACACTCAATAGCCCCAGGCTATTGAGTGTCTGTTGATTACATTTTTGAGAAAATTTTTTTGAAAAATGACAGTGGTTTTTTACTGCTCTTTTTATCTGTTGCTTTCTCCGTGCTGGTGGGCCCTGATCCCTGTCCGGCTTCTTCTTGATCGTGTACCTCTTCACTGAGGCGGCCATTTCCCAAAAATCTAAAAAAAGGTCCTGTCTGGCTAAAAGCAAGTACATCGTCTTTATTCAGTACAGATCCTTGATCAACAGGAATATCATTTGCTGTGACCATTTGCCGACCAGTGAGATCCCTTATATAATATTGCTCGTCTGCAAAATAAATTTCGGCATGAAGATCAAGAATACTTGCATGGTCCAGCAAGAAACCATTGCTGGGATGCTTGCCGATTTTCAGAGGTAATTCATCAAAAGAGCGGAGAGTAGGACCATATTGAATAATAAGGGGAACTTTGCTTTTCTGTGGAGACTTTGGTTTGGGGATAACAGGGTCTGGTTGGGGTGGTGGGACGTTTGGTTCGGGGATGACAGAGGCTGGTTGAGGTGGTGAGATGTCTGGTGTTTTCGCTATCGGAGGAGGGATGACTTCTTCGGGGGGGAGTGGAGTATTGGTCACCTGAGTTAAAAAACTGAACTTGGGGCCACCCTCGGAAACAGTAATTACGTCTCCATTTTTAAGAAATATTTCTTTTATTTTCTTGCCGTTAACGATAGTGCCATTGGAGCTTTGGTCAGTCAACTTGAACTGGTTACCTTCCCTGGTGATTAGAGCATGTTCCCTGGAAATGATGGCTAGCTTTGCAGGATACTGAAGCTGGCATGAGGGGTGTCGGCCTATCTTAATTATCGGATCTGATAGCTCCACAATCTTTCCTTTTAGCGGGCCTTCAATATGAATCAGTTGAACAATTATGACTGGTGCTGTTTTCATTTGTTTGGATAGATGAAAGAATAAAAAAAGTTTTAGATGGAGGAGACCGGGTGTTTCTTCTCCTTTCACCTCAATTTCGAAAATTGTCCTGCATTAAATTTTGTAAATTTGAATTATACATATAACTCACAGAGATACTATCGGGCTCAGACCGGCCTTTGATATACAGGTAATAACGATTTTCCTGCTAATCTGGAATGTAAGGCAATTTTCTGCTTTTTCGTTATTGGTACGGTCTATTCTTCGCAACTGCCGTCTAGAAGAGACAAGGTGAAGTCAGCGTGTTCATTCCTACGAACTGCGATAATGACTGTGATGAAATTCAAAGTGCAGTCCTGTATCCTAATCAAAAAAGAGAATCTACCCTTGAATAAGGTACCAATTGGAGTGAGATTTGGCGACAAAAAACAGAGAAAACCATCTTGTGCATGCATAAGGTAAATGAAGATGGTGTTGAAAGAACAATATGCTTTGTTGAAAAAAATCAGAGTTCAAGATATTAAGACACTGAAAAAAAGGCCCAGGTTTACACTGGATTCTTGGAGGTTTTTGTCTTCTGGACTTGCAACAGTTCTGGTGTTTGCTCATTTTTCTATATTTTCCGTATAGAATGGCGGTGAAAACAAGTACAAACGTGTTGCAAACGAAAAGAAAATTTCTTGATAAAAAAGTGCTATTCGTGCTAACTACAAGCAGTGACGAGTAATACTACAATTGAGTCTATTACACATTTACACTTCTCGGCTATAGAGCTATGCATAAACTAACGTATACTGATTTTCACTATCAAACAGAAAAAAGACCAGGGACAATGCTGTTCCCATCTGCAGTTTTTTATCTTCACCTTTTTTGCATTATCTTTCGGGCCAGCAGACTCGCAAAAAAAGACTGCTATGACGGTTCAGATTGGATGGAAAGCAGCTATGAGGTAATGCAGCGACTGGAGAAAGCCGGGGTTCGTATTGAAATTTCGGGGATTGAAAATGTTGTGGCGACAACTGGTCCTGCTGTAATAATCGGAAATCATATGAGTATGATGGAAACCTTGCTTCTTCCTGTAATGGTTCAGCCGATAAAACCTGCAACCTTTGTCGTGAAAGAAGCGCTCCTTTCCTACCCAGTGTTTAAACATGTCGTGGGTGCACGTAATCCGATTGCCGTTACGCGGACGAACCCCAGGGAGGACTTGAAAACTGTGTTAAACGAAGGGGTCAACAGGCTGAAAAAGGATATCTCCATTATTGTCTTTCCACAGACGACCAGGTCGCATACCTTTGATGAAAAGCAGATGAGTTCAATCGGAGTGAAACTTGCCAAAAAAGCTGGAGTCTCTATTGTTCCACTGGCGTTGAAAACTGATTGCTGGCAAAACGGAAAAATAATTAAAGATTTTGGAAAACTAGATGTAACAAAAACAGCTCATTTCGCTTTCGGGGAGCCGATGACAGTCGAGGGGAAGGGTGATGCGGAGCATGCTGCTGTTAATGCATTCATTGCTGGAAAACTAAAAGACTGGGGTGTATAGGTCATTCGTTGAGGTGAGAGTAAAACTTCAGAGGCACCTTTAGTGCCTTACTCCTGAAAGCCTGTCACAAAAAACAAGAAATCTGAAGAGTGTATTAAAATTAGAAACTTAAAGATACCACCAAGGCACTTATCCCGGCTTATTTTCCCGTTTACCGGGGTTAGTTGTATGCCCCTGAGGTATAAACAGCAATCATTCAGGAGACATCATTTGACATCATTTATTTGAAGAGAGATCATCGTCAAGGTCGAGTTCTTCCTCCCCATCCTCGTCAAGAGATTCGTCAGTTTCATCATTCACGTCGGTTTCATCTTCAGACTCAACTTCGTCCTTAGGCTCAACTTTGTCCTCAGGCTCATCCTCAACAATGCTTTTCTGACGGACAGCTTTAGGGATTTTCGACTCTGGAAGAACCAGTTCAGTAATTCGTGCAATTTCCTCTTTAAGGTCGGGGTCTAGTCTGCAGATATCACAGCTGGTCGCATGTTCTTCTATGAAAGATACCATGCGGGCCGGAGCCATGGTTTCTTCACGGACATGAAGATACCACGACTTAATCATTTTAATTAGTCTTTCGCACTGCATATGTGTAGTTTGTACTATTTCCTTGATTAATACCCTGGAAATTCTTTTTTCATTTTTTAATAAAGAATCTCGTGAAGGTACTTATCCCGTTAATGGGGGTTATTAAAAATGTGAAGTAGCAAGGCATAATTTCTTATGCGATTGCACTAATAAAAAAATTAATATAATAAATAGTTGTTTTCAAGGTCAACACTTATTAGTATAATTTTTTCTTTTTGTCGCACTTAGGGAAGTGGATAGGGCACTGGTGGCTTTCCCGGACTTCAAATCCGGTGTAGCGGGTTAATAGCTCGCTAGGTGGGTTCGATTCCCATGCACTTCCGCCATACTCTCATCAAGTTACTTGATGAGAGGGTGGTTCATGTTCTCCCGTTGTTCAACATACGCCTCTGCTACCTTTCTGGCAATATTTCGGATACGACCTATGTATCTTGTACGCTCATTGACACTAATTGCTTTTCGCGCATCAAGCAGATTGAAGGTGTGAGAGCATTTTAGGCAATAGTCGTAGGCCGGGAGAATGAGTTTTTTGTCTATGAGTTTGAGTGCTTCTTGCTCGTAAGTGTCAAAAAACATAAGGAGCTTTTCTACGTTTGCTTCCTCAAAGTTAAAGGTGGAAAATTCAACTTCTGCTTGATGAAAAATTTCCCCATAACTTACTTCATCATTCCAGGCTATGTCGTAGACACTTTCAACACCCTGCAGGTACATGGCAATTCGTTCCAAGCCGTAGGTTATCTCAACAGTTGTCGGATGAAGATCAATGGATCCGGCCTGTTGAAAATAGGTGAACTGCGTAATTTCCATGCCGTCCAGCCACACCTCCCAGCCAAGCCCTGAAGCCCCAAGGGTCGGAGATTCCCAATCATCTTCAACGAAGCGGATATCGTGATCGAGAAGATTGAGGCCGAATCTTTCCAGGCTTCCCAAATAGAGCTCCTGCACATTTAATGGTGAGGGTTTGATCACCACCTGGTACTGGTAATAATGCTGCAACCGGTTTGGATTATTGCCATATCGTCCGTCTGTCGGTCGTCTGGAGGGTTGTGGATAGGCACATTTCCATGGTTCAGGGCCAAGGGCGCGGAGCAATGTAGCGGGATGGAATGTACCTGCACCCATCTCCATGTCATACGGTTGCTGGATTACGCAGCCCTGTTCCGCCCAATACTTACTTAATTCAAAAATGATGTCTTGAAAATTCATCAAATTTCCTCATGCGTTGCGAAGATGTTCAAGGAATGGTTTCTAAAAAAAGACGCAGGAATACGGGATACCTGTCTCCTGCCAAATGTCCTGGTAGTATATAATTGCTATCTTGACATTTGTCTATGGGGTCATCATTATATCTCCACAATAAGTATAGAATTTTGGTTTAGTATAGAATTTTGGTTTGATTTCTCCTTTCAGGGACTTTTGTTGAATTTTAAATGGTTTTCAAGCAATGCAAACAATTGACGCACTCCAGCACACATCAGAAATTACGCGTCTCCTAAGGGAGGTTACCTCAATTGCCATTGTCGGCCTGTCTCCAAAAGAGAACAGACCGAGTAATATGGTAGCTCGGTATCTCCTCGATGTTGGTTATACGGTTTACCCCGTCAATCCCGGGCAGACGGAAATCCTGGGGGAGGCCTGTTATGCCGATCCCCATTCCATTCCTCACCAGATAGATATCGTAGACATTTTTAGAAGATCTGAGGATATCTTCCCGGTTGTTCAGCAACTTATCGATTTAGATCCGCTTCCCCGAGCTGTATGGATGCAGCAGGGGATAGTCAATGACGCAGCAGCCGACCTTGCCCGCAAAAATGGCATTTTTGTAGTTATGGACCGGTGCATAAAAGTCGATCACAAGAATCTCCTAACCCCGGTAAACGGGAAGTAAGCCCGGATTCTTTTCATGCCCCTTGAGGGGACTCAGTTCAGTGCCCCCTTGAGGGGTATAAGAATTTCCTCAGCTGATAATCGTCTAAAAACCTCACTACTATCTCTCTCCGTTTTTCCATGGAACCAAAGACCTTAAGCATTCGTGGTGCGCGAATGCATAATTTGAAGAATATTGATGTCGATCTGCCCCGCAATAAACTTGTCCTTTTCACGGGCTTGTCTGGATCAGGAAAATCCTCGCTGGCTTTTGACACGCTTTATGCAGAAGGCCAACGAAGGTATGTTGAGTCATTGTCGACCTATGCCCGACAATTTCTTGGGCAGATGGATAAGCCTGATGTCGATTCTTTGGAAGGGCTATCGCCAGCTGTTTCCATTGAACAAAAAACGACAAGCAAGAATCC
>WTAT01000389.1 GCA_013139415.1 Desulforhopalus sp. | reverse complement strand
TTTCTGCGATACTGACCTCCAACCTCATAGAGGGCATTGGTGATCTGACCGAGGCTGCAGTGTTTTACCGTATCCAGCAGTTCTTCAAAGAGATTGCCATTGCTAAGAGCAACTTCCTTCAGCTTTTCCAGAGCTGATGCGGATTCTGTTTGATGGGCCTCGTGGAAATTTGCCAGTCGCTTGATCTGGGAGTCTTTTTCCTCGTCAGTAGATCGTGCCAGCTCCAGGTTGGCAGTTTGTTGGTCGTAATCAATATCGGGGTTGCGGAAGGTATTGACTCCGATGATGGGATATTCCCCGGAGTGTTTCAGGTGCTCGTAATACATTGACTCTTCCTGGATCTTGCTGCGCTGATAGCCGGTTTCCATGGCCCCCAACACGCCGCCCCTGTCGGTAATTTTATCAAACTCTACCATGACAGCTTCTTCAACGAGGTCGGTGAGCTCTTCAACGATAAAACTCCCCTGATTAGGATTCTCGTTCTTGGCAAGTCCCCATTCCCGGTTGATGATGAGCTGGATTGCCAGGGCCCTGCGCACCGATTCAGCACTTGGTGTGGTTATAGCTTCATCAAAGGCATTGGTATGGAGGCTGTTGCAGTTGTCGTAGATGGCACAGAGGGCCTGCAGGGAGGTACGAATGTCGTTGAACTGGATTTCCTGGCAATGAAGGGATCTGCCGGAGGTCTGGATATGGTATTTAAGCCGTTGTGAGGTGGTTGAGGCACCATATTTTTCTTTCATGGCAATTGACCAGATACGTCTGGCCACCCGGCCGATCACTGTATATTCAGGATCCATGCCGTTGGAGAAAAAGAAAGAAAGATTTGCGGCGATGGCGTCAATATCCATCCCTCTGGCCAGATAGTATTCCACGTAGGTAAAACCGTTGGAAAGAGTCAGGGCCAGCTGGGTTATCGGGTTTGCCCCCGCTTCGGCAATATGATATCCGGAGACGGAAACCGAATAGAAGTTTCTGACATTTTTAGCGATGAAGTATTCCTGGATATCGCCCATCATCTTCAGGGCGAATTCGATGGAAAAAATACAGGTGTTCTGGCCTTGATCTTCTTTTAGTATATCAGCCTGGACGGTTCCCCTGACATTAGCAAGGACCTTTGCCCTGATCTCCTCAGTTTCCGTTTCATTGGCCTGTCGGCCCATCTCCACGGTGAATGTATCAAGCTGCTGGTCGATTGCGGTGTTCATGAACATGGCCAGAATAATAGGGGCCGGGCCGTTGATGGTCATGGAAACCGAGGTGGTGGGGGAACAGAGATCAAAACCGTCATAGAGAAGCTTGACGTCATCGAGTGTACAAATACTCACTCCGGAAGTACCAATCTTGCCGTAAATGTCCGGTCGAACAGCAGGGTCACAGCCGTAGAGGGTCACCGAGTCAAAGGCTGTGGACAGACGCTTGGCCGCATAGTTTTCTGAAAGCAGCTTGAAGCGGGTGTTGGTTTGCCCTGGTCCGCCTTCTCCTGCAAACATGCGGGTGGGATCTTCACCTGCACGTTTCATTGGAAAAACGCCGCCGGTAAAAGGAAAATAGCCGGGCAGATTTTCTCTACGCATCCAGCTGTAAATATCGGCTGGATCGCTAAATTTAGGCAGTGAGATCTTCGGGATTTTTGAATGGGACAGTGATTCCGTGTAAAGAGGTACCCGGATTTCCCTGCCCCGTACCGAGTAGACCAGTTCGTCTCCGGAATACCCTTCCTTTAAGTCATGCCATTGACAAATGCTGTCTTCAGTCTCTTTTTCTATAGACTGGCTGATTCGTGCAGCTTCTTCTTTGAGAAGATCAAGGGATTGTGCGACCCCTTCTCCTTTATTGTCGTTGAGCAATTCAACACTTTGCAGCAAATGATTGTTTTGTCGCACCATCTCGGCCTGCTGGCCGGTTTTTGTATGATAACCGCGGATAGTGGCACCGATTTCCGCCAGATAGCGCATCCGCTCCGATGGAATGACAATTGTTTTCGAGGACGAATTCTTGAGCGCCGGTTTGGCAAGACCCGGGCTAAGACCCATGTCAGATTTGGCGTTGAGCTGTTCAATTATACCATGGTAGAGGGCGGTAATACCGTCGTCATTAAACTTCGAGGCAATGGTGCCATAGACTGGAAAATCTTCAGGAGCTGTATCCCAGGCCTTGCGGTTGCGCTGGACCTGCTTGCGGATATCGCGGATGGCGTCATCGCTGCCCTTTTTCTCGAATTTATTGACGACGATCAAATCGGCATAATCGAGCATGTCGATTTTTTCCAGCTGTGATGGCGCCCCATATTCGCTGGTCATGACGTAGATAGAGATATCGGAAATCTCGGAAATCTTTGAATCACCCTGGCCGATTCCTGCGGTTTCGGCAATGATCAGATCAAAGCCTGCGGCCTTGGCCACCTGGATCGCCTCCGGCAGGGCTTCAGAGACCTCATTGGCTGAGTCCTGGGTTGCCAGACTGCGCATGTACACCTTGTCCGAACTGCTAAGGGAGTTCATGCGAATACGGTCGCCGAGCAGAGCGCCACCGGTCTTTCGCCTGGAAGGATCGCAGCTGATAATAGCAATGCGAATATCTTTTATGTCATGAAGAAACCTGACGATGATTTCATCGGTGAGAGAGGACTTGCCAGCTCCTCCCGTCCCGGTAATTCCTACCACTGGAGGATTGTTTTTTTCAGCGAGGGGGGAGATTTTCGCTACCAGTTGCTCCAATTCATCATTCTTTGCGGCTTTTGCCTGTTGAACACCGGTGATAAAACCTGCGATACCCTTCGACTTGGTGCAATCGAGTTGCAGGGGATCGAGAGTATGGTAGGGCATGGTGGAGAAATCAAGCAGTTTGATCATATGGTTGATCATGCCCTGCAACCCCATGGTGTTACCGTCTTCGGGGGAATAGATTTTTGTAACCCCGTACTCCTGCAGCTCCTTGATCTCCTCGGCAACTATGACGCCGCCACCGCCCCCAAAGACCTTGATATGGGAAGAGTCTTTTTCCTTGAGGAGATCAATCATATACTTGAAGGCTTCCATGTGGCCGCCCTGATAACTGGACATGGCAATGCCCTGGGCGTCTTCCTCAATAGCTGTTTCGACGAGCTCAAGAACTGACCTGTTGTGGGCAAGGTGAATAACTTCCACGCCGGAATCCTGTAATATCCGCCGCATGATATTGGTCGACGCATCGTGACCGTCAAAAAGGGAGGTGGCGGTGATTACTCTGACAACATTTTTAGGTCTGTAAACTTCGA
>WTAT01000193.1 GCA_013139415.1 Desulforhopalus sp. | reverse complement strand
GCCGGTCAGATAACGACCTATTTCTTTTTGATCGAGATGTACTGCGGGTCGCCCCAGTAGATCTTTATACGAGATATCACGGCTGGAAGTGACGCTTAATTTCCCCCGAATGATCTCCCCCATACTCGGCAGGACCTTGAACTTGGTCTTTGATTTCTGGCAAAGGTCAATAATTCTTTGCATTTGATCAGCGGTTGCTGACGCAACAGCTATCAAAAGCTCTTCGGGCTTGGTTCTCGCTATACATTCCTGCAAAGTATCCAATCCACCCACAACAGGTATTCCGTGGATTTTCAAACCATGTTTTTTACGATCGTCATCAACGAGACCGACAACCTCATAAAGCACGTTAACGTTATCTTTGATCTCACGAATAAACTTTTCGGCAGCAGCGCCCGCTCCGATAAGCAGCAGTGTTATCTTTCTTGGTCTTTCACCCTCAGCAAGCCATGGCATCAGTTCCTTGTTCTGCAAAAGATAACGAATAGTACCTCAATGCAAACAAAGAAACAAAAAGGTAAAAACTCCATCAATAAAAAAAACCGATCGGGAAAATCCAATAAATCTATTTAGATAAAGGACAGACATAATAATAAAACCTGATGATACAACAACAGCCTTGGTTATATTGATCAGATCGGCAATGCTTGTGTATCGCCACATCCCCCGATAGAGTCCGAACATGTAAAATATCGGAATCTTACTGATGATAAGAAAAGGAAGGGCGCTTAGTATTTTAGAAATCCACCAAGATATTTGCCAATCAAAGCGAACGAGATAGGCAAGGAAATGAGCTGCAACAATAAGTGTTATATCAATAAAGAGAACTATCCAGAAATTCTTCCTCAGAGCGAGGTTCCAGAGAATTTTGTGTTGTTCATTTAATCTCTTGACAAAATTGGTTCTCATTATTTCTGCATGTGATGAAACATCTTTTTGATAAGTTTACCAAACAATAACTAGGGTATTTTGTGTGCAAGGTTCTTCGACATGGTTTTTCTATGCGATTACCACATACCATAAAGGGACAACTCATTCACCATTTAACTCTGTTCTTATTCGAAAACACGGTTCATCCGGAATCTTGTCCTTTACTTTTTAATTTCCTCACCGTCATCACACATTGTGAACAATCGAACCCCAGTTCATACCCACCTGTATTGTCCATAATGGTCAGCGGCCCAGTAACCCCATCAGCGCTGTTGCCCATTTGAGGACAGATCTCCAGTTGTGCCTTGATACAATACTTGGTTGTCATCAGAGCACAGCCTTCAACATCGGCAGCGCGAAGTATTTTTCTGTCTATTTTCATCACTCCGTGTCGCCTGTAAAACGCTTCAGCTTTATGGTTGGTTATATTATCAAGATAACTTACCTCGTCCGCTGGCCAGGGAAAATCATTTTTCGTTATTTCGGTGTCTTCAACCTGATACAGCTGGAGCCTTTTTACCAAATTACGGGCGAATCCCTTTCTCCGAAGATCATTAAAAACTGCCGCGCGGAAAAAAAGTTCGGGACGAAGATCCACAGATACCTCTCCAATTGAAAAAACGGAACCCCCACTTTTTCTGAGCTGTTTTTCAGCCAGGGCGGTTACCATTCCCACTTGTCTGGCCACCGCTTTTTCGACCGTAACAGTGGTTTTGGATTCAATTCCATCTTCATCTCTTATTAGCATCCACAAACCATCAGGCGTTTCTTTAAGTTGAAGCTGTATTGCAATTTTTCGGCATCCCTCACTCCGGGTCAGGAGTTTATTAAAAGCGGTGTCAGAGTTACGGTATATCGTCATTCCTTCGGCCAAGATCACAGGATCCTTTGGATAGATTTTCCCGTTTTCAGCCCGGTTCACTTTTATTCCCACAAGGCCTCTTTTGGGATCGAAGAAACAGAGGCCGTCACCGTTGTTGACGGTTTCTCCGGTTGCCAAAATAAAAAACTGTTTTTCTGCACGCACAACCTTGCCCAGTCTCTGCCCCGTTGATTTTGGACTATCGATTGCCCCGGGAGTATTGCCTCGTGTGTTTCCCCGGTTAGTCAAAAAATAATCGGTCTTGCCCCGGTTGAATGACTTCGCAGGATCCGGAATAAAACCAAAACTACAGCGGCCAGCAGACGAGCTTTGCAGCCCATTATCCCCATCAATTATTTTATCCAGCGCCTGCCGGTAATAGGCAGTCACATTCTTCACATAATTTTCATCCTTGAGACGGCCTTCTATTTTAAAAGAGCTGACCCCCGCATCGATGAGTGCTCCAAGGTGATTCGACAGATTTAAGTCCTTGAGGCTGAGCAGATAACGATCTTTTTCTAGAATTTTCCCCTGCCCGTCTTGCAGGGTGAATTTATGTCGGCAAAACTGAGCACACTCTCCCCTGTTGGCGCTTCGCCCGGCCATCACCTCACTTATATAACACTGCCCACTGTAGGAAACGCAAAGTGCACCATGCACAAAGAATTCAAGAGGAACAGTGGTGGCTGCACGGATCTCTTTAATCTGAGCAAGGCTCAGCTCACGAGCCAATACTACTTGCTGAAACCCAACCTTTTCTAGAAATCGGACCTTGTCCACCGTCCGATTATTCATTTGGGTTGAGCTGTGCAGGGGGATAGGCGGCAGCTCCGATTCTAACAGACCTACATCCTGGATTATCAAAGCATCAACACCAATCCCGTGTAACCGATGAGATAAACCTACTGCCAGATCAAGCTCACGATCATCAAAAATGGTGTTCAGAGCGACATAGACCCTGGCCCTGAATTGATGGGCATGAGCAACCAGTTTTTCGATATCGACCAGACTATTGCTGGCGGCGGCCCGGGCGCCAAATTGTGGACCGCCGATATAAACAGCATCGGCACCATGATTTATGGCGCTCATACCGCAGACAAGATTTTTGGCCGGGGCCAGTAGTTCAATTTTATGACGATGCATAAAGCTATAAATTATTCAAAACGAGATTATCTGAAAACCATCGCTTACAAAGCCTTCAATCGAAGGATGTCCCTGCATGTCACCGACAATGGCCAAGCCTTGCTTGTCCGCCTCGGCCAGAGTCCCCATCTTCTGGGAACAAGCCTTGCAAATACAAGTGAGCAAATTCTTTTCCCGCAGTTGACTATAGAGGTTTGCAAACGGAGTACCCGGTTTGGCCAGCTCAGTGATCAGGCTCGTCGCAGCTCCTTCAATAACGACCTTCACCTCATATCCTTTCTTTTCAAAATCAAGGGCATAAAGCATGACATGGGCAAAACAGGTCAGCTCTCCATTATAGGCTAGCAGGGCAATTTTCTTCATCATAAACTCCTATTCGTGGTTAAATTCTTCCGCTCCCGGCAACACTACAGAAAAACCTTTGCGATTGTGGAAGTCCGGTTCCCTTCCATGATGATCGAGAGCCCAGTAACTGGTGGTCCCGGCAACGGTTTGCAAAACACTACTTATCCCAACCTCGAGATCGAAACAATCATCAATGAGACCGTTAAAATCAAGAATACAGATAAGCGACAAGAAGTCTCCATCCCGTACAACATGGCAAACAGGCTGGCCTACTGCCCTTTCCTCCCGCATTCCAGTACGGTAGTCGGTAAAATAATAGACATTCCAGCAGCCGCTTGGGCTAAGATTCACCTCCCAGTATGTGGAATCCCCTTTAATACCAAAAAATAATTCAAAACAAGTATGCCGCCATAGTTCATGGCAACGCTCTTTAGCCTGGGAAATACTCTGCCAGCAGATACGATCCAGTGCACCTTTCATTTGATACTCAATCTGAATGGCACCGGACCTCCTGGCTAAACATCCATAAAGATGAAGGTGTTCCGTGGTCACCCCGGCAGCAAAAGGCCGGAGTTGAAAACGCGTTCCGGCCCACTCTTTGTGCTTTGTTGGATACATACTCAAGGTCTTTCTATTCCTGGCAAAGTTTGCTACACAACTAACCCCGCTGAAAAAAGCACCCCTCAGGTAAGCGATAGACTCCGAGGGGGTACGAAAAAGAGCCAGATTATTCATAATGCAGTCTCGAAGCCTATCACTTACCTGAGGGGTACTCGGTACAATCCCCCTCTAGGTGAATAAGTTCCCTCACAAAATGATTTCTTGTAAAAAGAACAAGAAAATCATCTCTAGATCACTAAACTCTGCCCGTGAAAGGGTACATCCACCTCAAAACCCTCCCCGCGAAGATGGTCAGCAAATCCAAGGGACTGTTCTTCTTCGCCATGGACCAGAGCAATTTTTTTGATTGAAAGATCGGAGTCTTTCAACACCCGGGTCATTTCATCTCGATCACCGTGAGCGCTGAACCCACCCAAAGTCA
>WTAT01000026.1 GCA_013139415.1 Desulforhopalus sp. | reverse complement strand
AGGTGAGCCGGTCTCAATTCGACATCTCTGCCGGATGATTCTCCACCATCAAGGTCTATTTTATCAATCACAGGGCGCAGAGATTCTCTATATCAATAAAGTAGAGTCAGAAATAGACCGCAGCAATGTTGATGATTTGCGGACACAATTAAAAAATACAACAATAGTAGCTGGGAGCATTCGGCAGGGGACGATCTATGTGTAGGCTGGATGCTATTATATTGGCATCAGGTCTTTCCAGACGCATGGGCTGCAACAAATTACTCCTTCCACTAGGAAATTCCACAGTTTTAGGTCAATTTTTGTCCCGGTTTCCCTATGCACTCTTTCAAAAAGTTGTTTTTGTTTATTGTGATCAACAGGTGGCAGCAATTGCCCTGCAATATCCGGTAGTCCTCTGCAATAACCCCAGTCCCGAAGTAGGAAAAAGTCACTCCATACAGCTGGGATTATCGGCCAGTACGGCAGAAGATGGCGTGATGTTTGCTGTGGCCGACCAGCCACTGCTGACAAGTGCTACCACCCAGACGCTAATAGAGATGTTCAGGGAAAAGAAAGCTAAAAAAATTATTGTGCCGGAAGTGGATGGTAGACCAGCAAATCCTGTGATTTTTCCTGCCACGTGTCGCAGTGAATTTGCGGAACTGCGCGGTGACTCAGGTGGTCGGCAGTTGATTATCAGGCAGCCTGGACGGGTATGTTATGTACCTTTTGCATCTAAGGAGGAGTTTTGTGATGTAGATACCCCGGAGAATTATCAAAACGTAGTGACAAAATGGCAGGTTTTGGGTGGGAACTAACCCCGGTAAATGGGAAAGTAGGCCGGGACTCTTTATAATACCCCCTTGAGGGGGTATAAGTGCCTCGAAGGTCTCTCTACGTTCGCTATCTGGAGGTTACTTTAAGTTCCTCTTTTCAAAACACTCTCCATATTTCTTGTTTTTATGACAGGAATTCTAGAGTAAGGCACTAAATAGACAAATAATCCTCTGGTAACTGTCCGGCCGATTCAAGCCCGTTGATGGAGCTGTTGATATGTTCTTGCAAAGCTGCGCAGGCACGCTCCGGGTCGTGGTTGGCAATGGCGTCAACAATAGTTTCGTGCTCTTTTGTCGGACTGTATTCGAGCTTATAGAAAGGGTCGTAGAGGATCAGAAATATTCTTGTTCGGTCGAGGAGTTCCCTTATATATGAATAGAGTACACGGTTGCCTGAAAAATCAGCAACTTTCAGATGAAAGGCGTCGTTTGCCGCATAGTATCCGTCCAGATTGTTTTTATCAAAGACCTTAGTCTCAACCTCAATAAGGTCGCGGAGTTCCTGAATCTGTTTCGGGGTGATGTTGGTTGCGGTGAGCCGGGTGGCCATTATTTCCAGCTGGGCGCGGACTAGAAAGTTTTCTTTGATTTCCCTCTGTGTCGGGGTGATAATAAAGGCACCCCGGTTCGGAATGCTGTTTACCAGTCCTTCAGCCTCAAGTCGTTTGATGGCACTTCTCACTGGTGTACGGCTTACCCCCAATTGCTGCGCCAGGGCTACTTCCACCAGTTGGCTTCCTTGCTTGATATATCTTTTGCGTATGGCTGTTTTCAGTTTCCGGTAAACAGAATCTTCAGAATTGATCTTTCTCGTTTGTCCCATTGCTCACCTGCTTATCTTTATTTTTTTCGATATACACAAAATTAGTTGACACATCTGTATCGAATACTGTAATGGTCTTTTGTGTGCAAACATTGTATACAATATAATAGCTCAATGCTAGAAATAGTTTTACCGGGACGTCGCAAATATCAAAGAATTTAATCTGAATGGGGGGTTCTATGTTTAATAAGTTGATTGCCAGTGTTCTTCCACATATGCCCAAAAAATTAGTGTGGATGGTTTCTAAAGAATACATAGCAGGAGAGACTCTGGATGAAGCAATTGCCAACGCCAAGAAATTGAATGCAGAGGGGATCATGACCACCATCGACGTCCTGGGTGAGTTTATTACCACTCTGGAGGAAGCCAGAGCCAATAAGGAAGAGTACCTCCAGGTCATCGAAGCGGCTGAGAAGGCGGGGGTTGATGGAAATTACTCTCTTAAACCCACTTTCTTTGGCT
This sequence comes from Desulforhopalus sp., assembly GCA_013139415.1. Classification (GTDB taxonomy): domain Bacteria; phylum Desulfobacterota; class Desulfobulbia; order Desulfobulbales; family Desulfocapsaceae; genus Desulforhopalus_A. Next base: position 4,854 of record WTAT01000026.1, on the reverse strand, counting down.
TGCTTCTGGATAAGGATGTCGCCTATGAACATATCCGGGAGGTTGTTGCCAAAGCTGCGTCATACGATAATTTTATCAGGATTGACATGGAGGATTCTCCCTGTACGGATATGGAGATCGACATGTACAGGAGATTAAAAGAAGAGTTTCCTGCCAACGTGGGCCTTGTTGTCCAATCGTATCTGAGAAGGACCCATAAGGATATTGAAAACCTGAAGGATATCAACGATTCTGAACATCCTGTTAATTTAAGGGTTTGCAAAGGTATCTACATTGAACCGGAAGAAATTGTTTATGAAAATTATCATGAAATCAATTCCCACTTCCTTGATGACATCGAATATATGTTCAAGGAAGGGATGTACCCGGCCATAGCAACACACGATGTACCAGTGGTGGAAGGTGCTTACAAGCTCATCGAAAAATACCAAGTATCCAAGGATAAATATGAATTTCAGATGCTTTATGGTGTAACCCCGGCCCTGAGAAAGTCGATCCTCGATAAAGGGCATCGCATGCGGGTGTATGTACCGTTTGGCAAACAGTGGTTTGGTTATAGCACCAGAAGGCTGAAAGAGAACCCTAAGATGGCTGGTGTAATTATTAAGGCACTTTTTAAGAAGGGTTAACCCACGACATGCGGGACTTTTTTCAGTCTCCCCTTGTGGGATAAGTACCTTCATGAAGCTCTTTTCCAAAAACAAGAAAAGGTTTTCTGGTAAAAAAAATAAGAAAATTATTAAGTCATTCAATAAACGAAACGTGATAATGAATCTAATGAATAATGCAGTAATAAATATTCCCAAACCGATAAATGAACCAATTTTGGGTTATGAACCGGGAAGCCCTGAAAAGGCGGCTATAAAGGAAGCCTTGGCTGAGATGTCTTCCAGGCAACTGGAAATTCCTCTTATTATCGGTGGCAAGGAGATACGAACAGGAAATCTTGGCAAGGTTGTTATGCCCCATGACCATAACCATGTACTGGCAACCTACCATAAAGCAGGGCCCGAAGAGGTGCAGCAGGCGATCGACGCTGCGGTGGCTGCTCAGCCAATGTGGCATTCCTTTCGCTGGGAAGAGCGTTGCGCAATCTTTCTCAAAGCCGCCGAGCTTCTGGCTGTGAAATATCGGGCGCTATTAAACTCTGGCGCCATGCTTGCCGGTGGCAAAAACGTGTATCAGGCGGAGATTGATGCAGCCTGTGAGTTGATCGATTTTCTTCGATATAATGTCAGCTATGCCCAGGAAATTTACCAGAAACAACCGGTATCGTCTCCAGGTGTCTGGAATTTCGTCCAGCATCGCCCCCTGGAAGGGTTTGTCTTTGCGGTAACACCTTTCAATTTTACAGCAATTGCCGGGAATCTGCCCACTGCTCCTGCCATCATGGGCAATACGGTGGTCTGGAAGCCGGCCTCGTCTTTGGTCTATACCCCGTATCTGATTATGCAGATCCTCGAAGAAGCTGGACTGCCGCCGGGGGTTATTAACTTTGTTCCTGGTTCGGGTGGTGATGTTGGCGATATCTGTCTGGCTGACCCGAATCTGTCAGGCATCCACTTTACCGGCTCCACCAGAGTCTTCCAGCAAATGTGGAAGACCATCGGGGAAAATATCGGCTCCTATAAGGCCTATCCACGAATAGTGGGTGAAACCGGCGGCAAGGATTTTATTTTTGCCCACAGCAGTGCAGAAATAAAACCACTGGTGACAGGCCTTGTCAGGGGTGCCTTTGAGTATCAGGGCCAGAAATGTTCTGCTGCCAGCCGTGCCTATATTCCTCGCTCCCTCTGGCCTGCAGTAGAGACCGAATTGAAGCTGCAAACAGGCCGGATAAAAATGGGCCCACCAACCGATTTCAGGAATTTCTTCGGAGCGGTGATTGACAAAGCAGCCTTTGACTCCATTGCAGGCTACCTCGATTTTGCCAGGGAAAATGAAGGCGGTGATATCATCATTGGCGGAAACTATGATGACAGCGTCGGATATTTTATCGAACCCACAGTAATTCTGGCAACTGATCCTCTTTTTAAGACCATGGTTGAGGAGATTTTCGGACCGGTCCTTACCATCTATGTTTATGAGGACGATAAATATGAGGAAACCCTGGAACTTTGTAATACATCCTCAATGTATGCGCTTACTGGAGCTATTTTTGGCAAGGACCGCGCTGCGGTGAGTAGTGCCGTAGCAAGGCTTGAGCATGCAGCTGGTAACTTCTATATCAACGACAAACCCACCGGTGCGGTTGTCGGCCAGCAACCCTTTGGTGGAGGCAGGGCCTCTGGAACAAATGACAAGGCTGGTTCACCGGCTAATCTTATGCGCTGGGTTTCCACCCGGACGATCAAGGAAACATTTGTTCCTCCTGGGGATTATTCATATCCCTTTTTGAATGAGGAGTAAAAACAAGGGAAGTTACCAAAGGTGCATTTGCTTCTTGACAGAAGTAGAGAACGTTATAGAGAGTTAACTCAACTCCAAAAAATGCACACGAATACTGCTTTGGGATACAGGTAACTATGTTTTGACGGAGAGCAATTTCAGAATGAATTGCTCCACAACAGAAAATTGATCATAGGAATCAATACTGAAGAGGATGTTATGGCCAGGCAGAAGTTGAAGGAAATTGTGATTAACCGGGACTGGTGCAAAGGCTGTGGTATTTGCGTCAAGTTTTGTCCGACCAAGGTACTGGAGTTGGACAAGCGAGAGAAATCCACAGTAGTTCGACCGGAAGATTGCATTTGCTGCCGGATGTGTGAATTACGGTGTCCGGACCTCGCAATCGAGGTTTTGACAGAGGAAGGTGAGAAGAATGAGTAAAAATATACGATTTATTCAAGGAAACGAGGCCTGTGTTGAGGGAGCAATCTATGCCGGCATCGATTTTTTTGCGGGCTATCCGATAACCCCATCCACAGAAATTGCCGAACACCTTTCCCGGCGTCTTCCGGAAAATGGTGGGAAATTCATCCAGATGGAAGATGAGATTGCCTCCATGTGTGCCATCATTGGTGCTTCCCTTACCGGCAAGAAGGTCATGACGGCAACCAGCGGCCCTGGCTTTTCATTGAAGCAGGAGGCCATTGGTTATGCCTGCATGACGGAAATTCCCTGCGTGATTGCCAACGTCCAGCGAGGTGGCCCTTCGACAGGTAATCCGACCCATGTCAGCCAGGGGGATATCAACCAGGCACGGTGGGGCACCCATGGGGATCACTCCATCATCGCGCTTACCGCCTCCAACCATCAGGATGTGTTTCAAATGACGGTCGATGCCTTCAATATGGCTGAGACCTACCGAACACCTGTGGTGCTGCTTTTTGATGAGGCTGTCGGTCATATGCGGGAAAAGCTGGTCATCCCTGAGAAAGGGGAATTGGAGATTGTCGACCGGTTGAGGACGTCGCTTGGCAAAGGTGTCGATTACCATCCCGATCTGCCGCGGGAAGACGGACGTTTGCCAATGTCGGATTTCGGGGGAGAGCACAGATATAATGTCACCGGTCTCTTCCACGATATGTGGGGTTTTCCTTCCAACAACCCGAAAGTCGTTAACGGATTGCTCAGGCATCTTGTTGACAAGATAGAAAATAACATCCATACCATCACCCGCTATAAGGAACATTTTATGGAAGGGGCGGATTATATCCTTGTTTCTTACGGTTCTGCTGCGCGGTCGGCTATCCACCTGGCAAAAAGCAGGAGGGCAAAGGGCGAAAAGATCGGAGTTTTGGAGCTGCAGTCCATCTGGCCGTTCCCGACAGAACTTGTCAGAGAAAAATGTGCCGATGCCAAAGCTGTCCTGGTGGTGGAGATGAATATGGGACAGGTTCTGGCCCAGGTCAAAGCCGCTGTCAGAAAACCTAATCGGGTGTTTCTTGCCAACCGGATCGATGGCCAGCTTATCACACCTTCAGATATCAAAAGACTCCTTCGGGTTATCCAGGGGAGGGGAGTATAATATGGCTGTTAAAGATTACTTACGCGAGAGGTTTTTTCCTCATATGTGGTGCCCCGGCTGTGGTCATGGCACTATTCTCAACTCGCTCATCCGTGCGGTTGAAGAGCTGGAGTTGAATAAAAACGAGATCGTCATGACCTCGGGTATTGGCTGTTCGGCGAGGATCTCCGGTTATGTCGATTTTCACTCCCTGCACACCCTGCATGGTCGGGCTCTCGCCTTTGCTACGGGGGTGAAACTCAGTAAGCCGAACTTAAATGTACTGGTGCCCATGGGTGACGGGGATGCTCTGGCCATCGGTGGTAATCATTTCATCCATGCGGCGCGCCGTAATATTGATATAACCGCCATCGTCATGAATAACCGGATCTACGGAATGACCGGCGGCCAGTTTTCACCACTTTCGGGACCGGGAGTAAAGGCCAGTACGGCACCCTTTCTGACCATAGACAGTAATTTTGATGTGGTTGAACTGGCCACGGCGGCGGGTGCTTCCTTTGTCGCCCGTTCCACCGCCTTTCATGTGAAAGAAAGTACGGAAATTTTGAAAAAGGCCATTTTGCATAAGGGCTTTTCCGTGGTGGAGATACTCTCCCAGTGCCCCACCCATTACGGCAGAAAAAATAAGGAAGGAGATGCCGTCAGTATGCTGGAATTCCATAAGACCAACACGGCGAAAATCGGCTCCAATGCCCTGGCAGAGAACCCAGGCCTCACCCCCCGGGGTATCTTTGTAGAAAAAGATCGGCCGGAATATTGTGAGGAATATGACAAGATAATCGAGTATGCAAGCAGGGGGAAGGCATCATGAGCAGAGTAAGACTTGTATTCTCGGGCTCCGGTGGCCAGGGGGTGATAACGGCGGCCATTATTCTGGCCGAGGC
>WTAT01000154.1 GCA_013139415.1 Desulforhopalus sp. | reverse complement strand
AATAATTTTCTGTCTGAGTTTCGAACTACCTGTTATTCTCTTTTGAAAAGATGTTGACCATGATGAAGATCATCATGGCTCACTTTCGTGTAATCGCTTATCATAGACACTTTGAGTGTCTATTTTTAAAAAGGTTATTTGGAAAAAGGTTATTTGGACAAGGGTGACATGAATCCTATTTGTATAGTAGACGATCAACCTTACATCCGTTCCACGATTTCGAACATTCTGAAGGACGAGGGGTATCAGGTCATCGTATTTCCTGATGCGGAGAGTTTCTGGCAGAGTCTTGATACTCTGGAGCCCTCTCTCGTTTTACTGGATATATGGCTCCCAGGCATAGACGGTTTGCAACTCCTGAAACGTTTACAAGACCGATTCCCCGAACTCCCCATCATCATGATGAGTGGACATGCCGGCATCGAAACAGCGGTTGCTGCCATAAAGGCCGGTGCCTACGATTTTATGGAAAAACCGCTGCATCTGGATGTTTTACTCGACAAGGTGCAATCTGCCATTAAGCTTCGACCTTCAAGGAGCGACTCGACCCTTCCTTCGGATATGGAACTTGAGATCGTCAGTGCCGGCCTTTTGATGCCCCCCGGCATGGTGGAGGTAGTAGATGCCCCTGAACCTCAACGTACCCTCAGAGAGAATGTTGTCCTTAACGGCGTTGGGCTTCTGAGCGGCAGGAAAACAGGTATCATCCTAAGCCCTCTTGGGATCAATGAAGGTATCGTCTTTCAAACTCTCGACGGTCAAACCATCCGTGGACATATCACCTCATTAGAAAATTTTTCCCAAACTGTCTCATCGAAGACCTTCTCTGCCAACTCCACCACGCTGGATAACGGCAGGCAACAGGTACGCACTGTTGAACACCTGATGGCAAGCTTTTCCATATACGGCATAACCAACGTACTCATAAAGGTCGACGATGAGATACCGAACATAGATGGTTCCGCCAAGGACTTCTGTGATCTCATCGCACAGGCAGGGATAGTGGAACAGCAAGCCTTCACCAGGGTTGCTGTCATCCGCCAGAGGATCGGAGTGGGAAACGATGAGAGGCATGAAAAGCATCTCTACGCGGAGCCTTTTGAAGGGTTTGAAATATTAATGAGGGTTGATTATCCTCCACCCATAGGTGAACAGACTTTCACTTTCAATCCTGAAAAAGGATCTTTTGCAAAGGAGATAGCCCCCGCCCGATCATTCAATACTTTTGAAAATATCGAAATGGCCCAGAGACTTGGAAAGGTCGGTAGCGGATATCTCAATTCCCATATCATCATGTACGAAGGCAAAGTCATCAATACGGAACTCCGCTATCCCGACGAATTCGTACGACACAAGATATTAGACCTGATCGGAGACCTCTATCTGCTCGGTTTCTCCATCAGAGGACGCATTACCGCCAACATGACCTCTCATGGTTACAATCAGGCCCTGGTGGAGCGCATGTACCAAGCTATCCAGAGCAGTGACAGATTGGGGCAATAGAAATTTAAGCGGAAAGATGCGGCACGCGAATACAGCAAAGATTGCGAAAGTTGGTTAACATCGTTTGAGCCGATGAGTCGGAAGCAAAAAGCAGAGCGAGGAACGAGCAGCGCTTTTTGAATCCCGTGTGCATTTGCCTTGTTAGCCAGCATTAAGATTAGGCTAAATTTTACAAAGCAGGAATTGCGAGCACGATGGGACGATGGGATGCTTGCAAAACGTCAAAGCTGAGGGTTGTGAATCCTCTCAGCGGATCCATAATGATCAATTCAGGGATGCCTGCTTTGACTGAAACACCATATATTACACGTGTGTGCGCGACAGTTCCGCCCAAGAGGTGGTCAATAATAAGAACTTGCTTTTGTTTGCTATTAAGGAACTTCTGGATTCTTTCGATACGAAGGTCGGAGCCTTTTACTTGAACACCTCGCACACGAAGATCTCGAAAAACCTTGTCTATACCTGGTATCGTAATATCACCGCGGGGGGTCAAATGCTCTTTATATTTCTCACGAAGCTGATTCACAGTCTGAATTTTACGATTACCACGCCACGTTGAGAATAAAACGGCTTCCAGTGCTGCTGCCCAGCATAAAAACTGAGACTGAAGCACCAAAGATGGTCTTTGAATTGAAAACGAATAATTTGACTCAAATATCATGCTCTGAGTAATAGTCCCTGCAATACCATCATCAATTAACATATTGTTCTTCTGAAACTCTTTTATACCTAACTCTGTTACTTGATCAAATATTTCATTTATTATCAACTTCTCTGATCGCCAACCATTCAGTGCGACCTTAAGGCGCTCAACATCCTTACCACGAGAACCAAGCTTAAGCAATCTGTGTCGATCCCACCATAATCCTGACATAATTTTTTCTCCGATCTTTATTGGCTAACAAGTTATTATCGAGAAATTGGATATCATCCACTTTATGATATTTAGGAGACTATTGGCAATATTAAGCATTTTCTTAGATGTGAACAATGAGGTTCTTCCTGATGATCTCAAAATACGGGGCTTTTTCAGATTGCCGAACAGATGATTAGACCTTCTATTTTTTCAGTTGAAGAAAGGCAAGAAACAGATTGTTTATGTTATTGATGTTTTCAGAACATTGAAGGGGGAATGCTCCCAAATCGGAAACCAATCTGATATAGTGTTGATAATTGTCAACGTACGGGGGAATGTTGCAATGCACCTCTAACCGACAGGAGAACTATAATTGTTGATGAAGATTGACCTTTTGATAAATATGCTTTTTCAGCCAGCAACCAATGGAGGACATATGGATTGGTATTCGATCACTTTCAGCGATAGGGACGAGCCGAAACAAAAAATACAGGATGTTTTCTTGAAGTACTTCACAACAAGTGGGGCACAGGAAGGTATGGGTGTTTTTGCAATGCAAGTTCAAAGACTTAATGCTACCACGTTCTATTTTACTCCAGCCGCTGCTGCTATCGCCAAACTATTTGGAGCAGTCAACTGTGAACCGCCATCGAGTGACGGCATCAAGCTTCTTTTTGGTCCTGACACGTGTTGGGATTTATTTCCTGATAAGGCTTGAAAGTAGAAAAACTGAACGCCTTTATTGGTTCTTTCCCTGAAGAGGCTCGCTCAAAGTGTGCTCTCTTGAAAGCAAAGCTGGTGTTACCGTTTATCGAGAACAGCTTTTTGAGCGGTAAATTCTTTTTCGCTGATTTCACCGGAAGCAAATCGATTCCTTAATATTTCCAAAGAACTATCTTCCTTTTGCCTTTTGTTGCTAAAAAATAATGACTTTGCAATGGCATAAATAGCGAAAATAACACAACCCCAGAAAAACAATGGGAAAACCCATCCAAAAAACCAAGGTCCATGTCCGAACGATGGTCCGTAGCCACAAAAGTTGTAAGCCCAATCACCAAAGTGTTCTCTCCACATATAAATTCTCCTTTTCTACAGGGTTAGATGGTTAATTACGGTCACATCTATACCGAGCAAATCCCATGCCACAGAGTCGTACTGGATCGTTCTGTCATAACATTCTGATATTGTATCGCTAATTAGTATGGACCGATAAACAGCTGGGAGGAACTTTAAGATTGGGTGGGTAAAATTTATCCAGCAACAAATATGTGGTAGGTGAAAAGTAACCAACTATACCAACTTTAAAGGGCAGAATAGTGTGATGGTTCATGATCGATAGCACAACACTGTCAGGCATCATGCAAGATAGTAAATGAAAGCTGGTACTACCAACCTGATTTGGAGTTGGGTGAAAAGTACTATCGTGCATCAAGGCATGGAGAAAACTTTTTCCATAACACAGAGATTGGAAGAAAAAGCAATTTTTCAAGGTAGCCATGAGCTAACCCCGGTAAACGGGAAAATAAGCCGGGACTCTTTTTAGTACCCCTTGAGGGGTGTTCTTTTCAATACCCCTCAAGGGGGTATTGAACTGAAGGACAGGAAATCTGGAGTAAGGCACTAATGTCCTGTCGGCACTCTCTTGCGCAATAACACAGTGCAAACCAGGCAGAGCAGCGTCGCGCCGAGAATAAGCCAGAAAACGATCGACATCGCATTTGATACGGCCAACGAGAGCAGAGCTTCACTCTGCTCATTCAGCATCTGCCTGAATTCCTCGCGAAAAAGATTCTCCATGCTTTTGTGCAGCAGATCCATAACCGTGGAGGGAATCATGGCAGAAGACTCTTGCAGATTATGAAGCAGCCCGGTTGTCACCAGACCACCGCAGATACCCACTCCGATCGTTCCGCCAAGGGTCCTGGAAAACTGGTGAAAAGCAGTCGCCACTCCCAGATTGACTTTGGACAGATCTGCCTGTACCAGCAACAGGGTGGAAAGGATGACAAAACCCATGCCGAGACCGGCCAGCAGAAAGACCAGAGAGCAGACGACCAGAGAGGTCTGCGGGGTAAAAAACAGCATAGCCGCGCTGCTGATCACCAGTATAAAACCACCCAGTACGGCGGCCTGCTTGCTGCCTGTGCCGTCAACAAATCGACCGAGCACAAGAGAACCTGCCGACCAGCCAAGGCTCAGGGAGAGCATGGCTAGTCCCACCTGCATGGGTGTTTTGACCAGTGCCCCTTCGATAAAGAGCGGAACGTAAGCAAAGAGTGAAAAAATTGCAAAGCTGGCGCAGAAGGCTGCACAGTTGCCTAGGGCAAAGACTGGCCGGGCGAAAAAGCGTAGGTCGAGCACCGGATCAGCCGCCCGTTTTTCAATGACTATAAAAAGCACGGCAAAAATCGCCGACAGCGCGCCGAGGCCCATTATTTCAGCGGACAACCAGCCATAATTTCGCCCACCGGTGATGAAGATTGTCAGAAAGCAAAGGATAAAGCCGGAAAGACAGGTAATACCGGCTATATCCAATCGCACCTTTTTCGGAGTGCGGGCTTGTTGCTGCATGCAGCTACTTATTGTTGCCAGGGATGCGAGGGCCAGCGGCACATTGAGGAAAAAAATCCATCTCCAGGAGAAATAGGTGACGATAACGCCACCTAAGGTCGGACCGATAATCGATGAAATACCCCAGACAGAACTCGCCAGCGACAGGGTCTTGCCGCGTTCACCTGGGGGTGAAATATCCGAAAGCACGATATATACCAGGGCAAATATTCCTCCCGAGCCGATCCCCTGAAAGCCCCTGGCACTGATGAGAATAAACATGGACGGGGCGGCGCCGGCTGCAAGCGAGGCCAGCAGGAAAACGGTGATGGAAAAGAGAAAGAGCCTTCTGGTGGAGTACCGGTCGGCCAATTTGCCAAATACAGGCAGGGAAACTGCTCGGGCAAGAAAATAGGCGGAATAGACCCAGCTGTACAGGGTCAGGCCTCCGAGATCGGTGACGATGGAAGGCATTGCCGCACTGACGATCAGGGCATCCAAGGCCCCCAAAAAAAGTGCCAGAAGTGCGGCAATAATGATAAAGGGCCTGTTTTGCGAAGTGGGTTCCTGCATATCGATAAATTGTGCCATTGACCAGTGTTATACTCCAATTTTCATACACTGCCATGCCGCAATTCAAATAAAGTTTCCCGTCAACGATCCTCCAGAGTTCCGGATCAGTTATGGGTCTGTTGATTTATGAGCATTTTCGTTTGATATCAAGGCATGTGAAAAAAATAACCGGAGACATACAGATGATATCGGAGTCTGCGCTTACCTTCGAGGATTATTTTTTTCACATAACGCGGAGATCGGGCAGGTAAGCACCCTTCAAAACAGGGCATAAACTCCGACTCCGAAAGGCCGTAAATCAACGGGCTCATATATGTTCTGGCATCATTTCGCTATTCCACACGAGATGAAACTTGTAATCCCTGTTTGTGTGGCTTAAACATTGTATGTTGTCTTCCTCTGCAAAGCCGGAGCTTTATCCGGATGAAATAAGGATTGAAAATGCGACAAGAATTTATGGTTTTTGCAGGTGTTATTTCTTTGTTTGTTTTAGGTATGGGTCTTATTTGGCAGCCGTTTTTCTGGCTTTTTTTACCTTTGAGCATTCTTATTGCAATTGGTGTCTCTGACATGTTGCAAAAAAAGCATACCTTGTGGCGAAATTTTCCAGTATTTGGCCGGGGGCGTATGATGGTTGAATGGTGGCTTCGCTCTCCATTTCAACAATACTTTATTGAGTCTGAAACTGATGGAAAACCGATCAGCCGGATGTTCAGAAGCGTTGTTTATCAGAGAGCCAAAAATGTGCTCGATACAAATCCATTTGGCACAAAAGTCGATGTCTACCGCATTGGATATGAATGGATGGACCATTCCCTTGCAGCGATTACTCACGACGGCAAAAACTCCGATCTCCGGGTGCTGGTTGGAGGACCGCATTGCACCAAACCATATCATGCAAGCCTTCTGAATATCTCAGCGATGAGTTTTGGCGCTTTAAGTAACAATGCAATACTGGCACTCAATGGCGGGGCAAAGCGTGGTGGTTTTGCTCATAATACCGGCGAAGGCGGTCTTAGCCCGTACCACCTGCTTCATGGTGGCGATATTATCTGGCAGATTGGTACCGGCTATTTCGGCTGTCGATCAAAAGACGGAAACTTCTCGAAAGAGCTCTTCAAGGAAAAGACTTCCCTCGATGTGGTGAAGATGATCGAAATCAAATTGTCACAAGGGGCAAAACCCGGACATGGTGGTCTTCTTCCCGCAATGAAGAATACTCCGGAAATAGCAGAGATCCGGGGTGTAGAGCCTGGCAGGCAAGTTGACTCTCCGGCTACTCATAAGGCCTTTTCCACCCCCATTGAACTGATGCAGTTCATAGAGAGCTTACGCAGGCTGTCCGGTGGTAAACCTGTCGGTTTTAAATTGTGTGTTGGCAGAAAAAGCGAAGTGGTTGCCCTATGTCTGGCAATGTTAAAAACAGGCATTAAACCTGACTTTATCACAGTGGATGGTGGAGAAGGTGGGACCGGGGCAGCTCCGCTTGAATACTCTAACTCGGTTGGTGTGCCACTACGAGAGGCTCTTGCCTTTGTTGTTGATTGTTTAATGGGTTTTGATCTGAAAAAGGATATCAGAGTAGCAGCAAGTGGCATGATGTTTTCAGGTTTTCATCTGGTCAAGAACCTTGCTCTTGGCGCTGACTGGTGTAATTCAGCTCGCGGTATGATGCTGGCACTCGGTTGTATTCAGGCGCTTGAATGCAATAGTAATAATTGCCCAACGGGGGTCGCCACCCAGGATCCCCATTTGGTAACAGGACTTGTCGTTGAAGACAAGATTCCCCGTGTTGCCAGTTTTCATAGACTGTCAGTCAAAAGTGTCAGTGAGCTTCTCGCTGCTGCAGGTCTGGAAAGCACAGATCACCTCAATCGTTCGCATATTAATCGAAGAGTAAACGCCACCACTACTTTGCGTTATGATGAAATTTATCCCTATCTGCCTGTTGGCAGCTTACTGGAAAAACCATATCCCGAGAGATTTGTCTATCTCATGGAGGAAGCAGATGAGAGATGCTTTTCTGCCGATCATTGTCTTGTGAGTTTTGGGGACTCAATGGGAGAGGTTGACTGACCCCGGTAAACCGGAAAATAGAATTTTCCGGTCAACAGAAGAGGCTTCACTGGTTCCGGTGAGTACCATTGTCTGCTTCAATTCTGACGTGAGCGTGTCGATATAGGTCTCAACACCTGCTTGCAGTCCACCAACGGCGGCAACGGAGAATGGACGACCTACCATCACCGCATGGGCACCAAGGGCCAGCATTTTCAAGACGTCGCCCCCTGTGCGGACGCCGCCATCGGCCAGAATCGTAATCCTTCCCTTTACCCTGTCGGCTATAGGGGCAAGAACTTCGGCTGCCCCGGGGGCATGATCCAGAACCCTGCCGCCATGGTTTGATACCACTATCGCATCGGCACCGGCAGTAACCGCCAGTTCGGCTTCATCGGGGGTCATAACCCCTTTGAGGATAAACTTCATCCCCGTCCTGCGGATAATTTCCGTGAGTTTTTCCAGTGATTTTGGGGAAACGGGTCGTCCCATTTTACGCAGAGTGATAAGGCCGGCGGCGTCGATGTCCATGCCGATGGTGTCGGTTCCGGTTGCCTGGGCTGCTTCGATTTTTTTGAAGAGCTCTTCGTCTTCCCAGGGTTTAATAAAAGGAATACCATGGCCAGCTGCGGACTTTATGGCGTTAAACCCCGCCTGGTGAATGAAATCAGGTACACCATCGCCACTGCAACCAATGATACCCTTTGCTTTACAGCCGTTAATGATGGCCTGGATATAATCTTCTTCGGAGACAGCTCCGCCCATATTAAATGAGACCCCGCCGATTGGTGCTGCGAGGACGGGCAGGTCAAGTTTTTTACCCAGCACAGTCACCGCGGTATCCGGTTCGGTGACATCATGGATCAGGCGCATGTTGAATTTGATTTTAGCCAGCGCCTCAATATTATTGGTAAAAGAGGAGCCACTGCCAAGCCCGCCCATGCCTGGAACTTGCCCGGCACATGCCTTGCCGTTGCATATCGGGCAGACTTTACAGAAGGTATCCATCATTTTTCTTGCATTGTCACGAATCTCTTTCATCTCGGTCTCCGTAAAAATATGATAACGATCTAGGTGTAAATGGTTACTGTCGATTTATAATAAAAAGGTCTGTCCGGCAAGTGAATTCAGTTTAATCCCCGTAAACGGGAAAATAAGCCTGGACTTTAGCGCTAAGAGATCCGACTCCCGTGATATTCATACAAGTGGAACTGCTTACTGCCAGCCGTATTCTGCAAGTTGATTAAAGAAAAGATAGACGCTGATTAGAAAAACAGTGCCGATCCCCAAGGTTACCACTCCGCTGAGCAATTGACTCTTGAATGAGAGAACTCGTTTCTTCAGGGAATTAAAGAGCAGATCCGTATGATGTTCCTTGATGTTGCCTGATGGGAAATGGGTGAAGATAATTTGGCTGATAGATTCTGTATTTTCCTTCATTGAAGACCCTCCTTTGTTAATATTTCAAGAGAGTATAACAGGGGAGGGGTATCACAGAGTGAGTACCCTGTGATTTTTTTAGGATACCTTGAAAAATTGCTTCTTCTGCTGATATCTATGTTATGAAAAAAGTTTTATCCGTGGAGCTAAGCGCACACTCCGATATCAACAGTATGACTGCATTAAAATTTTTCTCATGCCATGATCTTGAACAAAAATACTGGTTTTCGGACGGCAACTAATTCGGCGAATTTTTTCCTGTTTTTAACAGTTTTGAAAGTTCCTCTTTACCAAACCGGTAGCCTTGCCGACAGAATTCGCAACGAACTTCGGCGCCGCCTTCTTTTTCAAGGAGCTGTCGAATGTCTTCTGCGCCAAGTGAGAAAAGTGCTCCTTGCATCTTGGCTCGACTGCAACTGCAGGAATAGATGAGTTCCCGCTGGCCTATTTTTTTATGGGGAACCTTCTTAAATAAAAGAGAGAGAATTTCAGCCGGCCCCTTACCGTCCAACAGGAGTTCCGAGAGAGGCGGCATTGCAGCGATCCCTTTTTCCAGTTGTGAGAGCAGTGTCTCATCGGCTGGGGGAAGAGATTGGATGAGAAAACCTCCCGAAGCCCCAATGGAACCATCTTTTTGCAAATGAATGGCCAGGGCAATGGCTGATGGTGTCTGCTCGGACTGGGAAAGATAGTAGGCGAGATCTTCCCCTATTTCACTGGTATACAGTTGGATTGTACCGGGGTACTTCTGGTTGTTGCCGATATCTTTCACAACAGTGAGAAAGCCTGCCCTGCCGAGACCGGCAGCTACATCTATACGCCCATTATTGAGGGGTACATCAGCATGGGGATCGGCAACATATCCACGCACCCAACCATCATACCCCGCTTCCGTGATGATTTTTTTAAGTGGACCATTTCCTTCAAACTTTAATAAGACACTCTGGCTATCCTTTAACAGAGCAGCGATAAGAGCCGCACCGGTGAGCGCCCTGCCAAGAGCTGCAGCGCCAAGTGGCCCTACATCATGCCGCCTGCACGCTTCGGTTACAAGTTCGGTGGTATTGCAGGCCACTCCAAAAAAATTGCCGGATTCTGAGATAACTCTTTCTATACTATCAGCCATGTTTTCCTGTAATTGGTGATTGATCGGTTGAGGCCTAAATGTGTTATGATGCCCGGAGGCGTTACGATGCACACGTTACGATGCACACTATAGTGTTAAATAACAGGGGAGCAACATTGAATCTTCAATGACACGAATTTAACGTTTACGTACTAGTTAGAAAAAGGTAAGGTGCCTGGTGTGTTTTTATCTCTATAACCTCAGATAAGGGAGTATCACAATGCGACTTATTATCCTCTGTTGTTTGTTATTGTCTAGTTTGACGGCAAATGCCAAAGATATTGCCAAAGAGATTGCCGGAGTGATGGTTCAGGAAACTTTGCAAACTGAAAATGGTACTCTCTTACATCTGAACGGTGCTGGGATCAGATCGAAGTTTTTTTTCGATATTTACATTGCTGAGCTGTATATGGAGCATCCCTCTAAAATGGTCAATGAGGTGATAGAAACCTCGGGGGATAAGCGGATTGTCATGCATTTTCTCTATGATGAGGTGGGGAAGGATAAACTGATAGAGGGTTGGAATGAAGGGTTTGCCGGTAACAGCAACGCGGATGTAGTGGTTACATTGCAGGAGAGGATCGATACGTTCAACGGGATGTTTGACGATGTTAAAAAAGGTGATACCATCGTGCTTGATTTTATTCCGGATCAAGGGACCATGGTCACTGTCGCTCAACAGGAGAAAGGATTAATCCCTGGAAAAGATTTCAACGATGCCCTTCTCAGGATCTGGCTGGGTGAAAAGCCCGTCACCAAGGGCTTGAAAGAGAAGCTGTTGAGCTATAAGAGATAGGCTGGGAAAGCTACTCTCGCAGAACTCTATAGCCGATATCGCAAAGGTCTCTACGAAGCCATGTGTTGCAATGGGATACCATCAAAAAGGAAGTTGTGTCTTTCAAAATACTCCTGCACATAGAGAATGAGCGCGCATTGCATCATGGCTTTTTGTGGTTCCCGGTCCTTCTCTTGAAGAAAAGATGAACTATTTCTTCTCATCCAACGATTCGGCCAGGAGTTCCATGGTATGGGCACAGCGGATAGTCTTATCTGCTTTACCGACAGCACCCTTTAACATGATCATACAGCCGGGACAATCAGTAGCCACGGTTTTGACGCCTGTTGTCAGGATGGTCTCAACCTTGTCTTTGGTGATCTGTTTGGATATCTGGGGATGACTGAGAAAAGAATACGTTCCGCCGAAACCGCAGCAGCGGTCGGAGTTCTTCATTTCTTCTATCTGATGACCTGAGGCTTCAAGGAGAGCACGTGGTTCTTTCCAGACATTGGAGCCACGTTTGAGGTGGCAGGAGTCGTGGTAGGTTACAGCTTTTCCCGAACCTGTACCAGTCGTCTTAAGTTTTCCTGAGGCCCCCAGAATATTTTCTAAAAATGCAGATGCATCCATAGTCTTATTGGAAAGGGCCATGGCCTTTGCCGACCATTGGGGATGATCGGCCAACCGATCAACAAAATCTCGTTTTACTGCCATCGTACAGGTTGGACAGACGCAGAGAATATAGTCAACATCCGCCTCGGTAAAGGCTTGAACACTTTGCTTGGCCAGGTCAATCCCTGTCTCGGTATCACCTGAATAGAGAGCCGGGATTCCGCAGCAGTTCTGTGTTTTTGGAAAAACTACCTCGACGTTCAGGGAATTGAGGACCTTAATCAGGCTGACACCTACCTCCGGGTAAACAAAATCGGCGCCACAACCAACGAAGAAGCCGACACGGTATTGGGGGTTGGTGACATGCTGGGGTATTGTATCGAATTGATCCCGAAAAGACTTCGGGGCAATAGACGGCAGGTCACGCCACTCGGTAAAATCCCGATCCATAAAATGCAGGGGCAGATGGCGGATAATACGCCCTCCTGAATCACTCCTGTTTTTATGGGTGACGGGACGTTGCAGTTTGGAAGCAGCGCGGACCATGCTGTGAAAGAGTCCGCGATTCTTCATAACCGCCTTGAAAGCTACATTTTTCACAACCCCCATCCCGTATTCCTTGGTCACCTCGTTTCGCAGATGGAGGATGATTTCTTCCAGATCGATTTTGGATGGACAGACAGCAACACAGGACCGGCAGCCGATGCAGGCTCTGGTGATTTCTTTGGCCTTGTCCAGTCCCTCGTAAAAGGCGGTGAGGATAATGCCGATGGCCGAGATATAGATGGAGCCAAAGACATGGCCGCCGACGGTCTGGTATACCGGGCAGACATTGGCGCATGCCCCGCACTGGATACATCGCAGGGCGTTCTGGCAGGCTTTTGATTCGTAAAGTGCTTCTCTGCCGCCGTCGATGAGGACGATATGCTGTTCTTTCTGCTCGCCGTTTACCGGTACCGCTCCCCGGATCCAGGTAATATAGGAGGTCAGTAGCTGCCCGGTCGCGTTGCGAGGCAGCAGCCGGGTTATTTTGATGGCATCCTCCATATTGCGCACCAGTTTGTGAATTCCGGAAAAGACCACATGTACTTTAGGAAGTGTGGCACAGAGTCTGGCGTTGCCTTCGTTGGTTACCAGGCCGATTCCCCCGGTATTGGCAACGAGGAAATTAGCCCCGGTCAGCCCGATGTCGGCATTAAAGTATTCTTTTCTCAGGCGCAGGCGGGCATGATCCACCAGGGTCTTGATTTCAGGAGAAATACGGGTGCCCGATTCCTTGCTAAAGAGTTCGGCGACTTCTTCTTTGAACATATGGATGGCCGGCATCACCATATGACTTGGTCGCTGCCCGGCAAGTTGGATGATCCATTCACCAAGATCGGTTTCCGAGGCTCTGATGTCGTGGGCTTCGAGTGCCTTGTTAAGGTGAGCCTCCTCAGATACCATTGACTTGGATTTGGCAATGAGTTTGGCCCCTTTTTCTTTTGCGAGGTTGATAACATAGTCATTGGCCTCTTTGGTATCCCTGGCAAGAAAGACCTTTGACCCGGCTGCTTCGGCATTTTTTATGAATTCGGCCAACAGCTCTTTTCTGCGTACTCTAACCTCGTCTTTAATTTCAGCGAGTTCGGTCCGCATTGCTTCAAAATCCAGGCCTCTATAGGCATTCTCTCTTGCTATCAGATAGGCATCTCCAAAAAGGTGGAGTGCCTTGCTGAGTTTTGGGTTGGAGATAGCGGCTTCAACACTCTTTTTATACGTTTCATCCATGGCCATGGCGGTTCTCCTTAATCAGTTTTCCATTAAATCACTGGAGATGCCTTCCACCAGTAGAATATGCAATTCTCTGGGGCCATGGCAGCCAATGGTCAATACCCGCTCTATATCTGCGGTACGGCTTGGACCGGTGATGTAGGCTATGAATTTGGGGTCACTCCCCTGGTGGAACGTGGTCATTGGCTCGACAGCTGCCAGGTTGTCTCCCAGGATTGTCAGCGGATCGACAAGGACAAAGTGAAGTTCGGGCAGGGTTGTTGCCAGGCGGATCTCCTCATCGGTGCTTTCCAGAACCACTGTGCCTGTGTCGGCCAGGCAGAAATTACAAAAGGTTACTCCTGCCCCGGTGATTTGGCCGGCATCTCTGAATTTTCCTGAAAAAACATCAACACCAGCCTCTGATAAAAGTGCCTGCAATTGATGCTGTTTTGCCAGCGATGTTCCGGGAACGAGAGCAGTACCTTTTGTCTTATCCTTGATATAGGTGACAGCCTCCTGAAGGTTGCCCATCCTCAGGACCTCTGCGCCGACACGTTTGGCAGACTCGATAAAACGCTCGGTGTTTTTGTCTGTCATACTGTATTTCCTCGAGTGTTTGATGTTTTGCAAGCTGGTGAAGGATTAAATGTCTAGTGACCATTTTAGTGCCTTACTCTAGATTTCCTGTCAACAAAAACAAGAAATCTGAAGAGTATATTGGAATTATAAACTTAAAGTTACCTCCAGATAGCGAACGTAGAGAGACCTTCGAGGCACTTATCCCCCTCGAGGGGGTACTGAACTGAGTACCTGTCCTTCGCAATTATTCGTACTTTGGGTACAGTTGCACATTTCGATCGTCATTATCACTCTGCCCCCAATCGCCACGGATTAATTTTTGCGAAGGACAACTACCAGAGGAGATTACAGTCTCGGAGAACAGGTCGACCCAAGAAAAGATGAAATTGTATTCTTAAATCGCTAAATTTAATCGAAATTCAATAAATTTACAATCGAAATACTCAAAAATGAAATTCTCGAATATAAAATCAATTCATGCAATGGATAAGTAAAATTAATCCTTTTTGGCGATCCTGTAATGAGGTACAATATAAATTATAATTATCTTTTTTGATAATTTCCCTGATCGGATTGTTTAAATTATTCGGTATCTTTGCCCGGTTAGTGTGTGATCCTGCTGATTGTCTTAAGAGTTATAAGTATGTTTGACTTATTAATTAACAAATAAGCTTTCTATTCTTACAACGTTTGCCTGAGAGATTATCTCTTAGAAAGATAACCTTTTGAAGCAATGAGCTTCAAGTAACTACCAAGAATCTTCTCCTCTTCTGGGCTGGTGCTTGGCTGTAACTGCTTCAGTGGATATTGGCTGATTGTAGCAATCTATCCGCATTAACCCAGATCTTTCAGGAATCGAGACAGTTTGCTGGTTAAAGAAACTTGTAATTTTGAAAGCTGCTCTTAAATCATTTAGCAAAAACTGTTATTACAGCTACATAGACTTTTTCATGGAATTTTCAGGTTAGAGGTGCTCACCTTAAAAAGGAGGTCTAACTATGAGGGATGTCGTTATTATATCAGGAGTGAGAACGCCGGTCGGGGCATTCGGCGGAAGTTTGAAAGCTGTACCAGTGGTGCAACTCGGTGCTTTGGCTCTGAAGGCGGTATTGAAAAAGTCTAACCTGCGACCAGTTGCCAGCGAGGCAATGACTCGGGTTGAACCGGATGGCATCAGCGGTTTGGGCATGGTAGACCTGGAAAGACGATATCACGACTATGAGAGTGGTCTGCAGCCGGTCACCATTGATGAGGTTATCATGGGAAATGTTGTTGCTGCTGGCCAAGGGCAGAACGTGGCCCGTCAGGCCATGATTCGCGCAGGTATTCCCAAGGAAACCGGGGCCTACTCAATCAACAAACTCTGCGCTTCAGGCATGAAGTCGGTGGCGCTTGCTGCCCAGGCCATACGTTGCGGTGAGGCCGAGGTGATATTGGCCGGCGGCATGGAGAATATGAGCATGATTCCTTATGCAGTGCCATCAGCCAGATGGGGGGCGCGCATGGGAAACATAGAGATGCTGGATCTGCTGACCTATGACGGCCTCCATGAAATATTTTACGACTATCACATGGGGGTTACCGCGGAAAATATTGCTTCCAGGTACGAGATTACCCGACAGGAACAAGATGAATTCAGTGTCCTGAGCCACCAGCGGGCCCGCACAGCCATATCCGAAGGGTTGTTTAATGATGAGATCGTTCCGGTGGTGATACCTCAAAGAAAAGGGGATCCGGTGATTTTTGATACCGATGAACGTCCCATGGATACCACGACCGAAAAGATGGGCAGGTTGCGTCCAGCCTTTAAAAAAGACGGCACCGTCACCGCAGGCAATGCCTCCGGTATCAATGATGCGGCAGCGGCCCTGCTGATCATGTCGGCTGACAAGGCCAAGGAACTGGAACTAGAACCCTTGCTGAAGATTAAGGCCTACACTTCTGGCGGCCTGGATCCTGCCTATATGGGACTTGGGCCCATCCCGGCAGTTCGAAAACTCTTCCATCGGGAAAAGCTGACCATGGGAGATGTGAACGTCGTTGAACTCAATGAAGCCTTTGCCGCTCAAGCCATCGCCTGTATGCGTGAACTGGGATGCGCTGCGGACAAGACCAATGTTTTGGGAAGCGGCATATCAATCGGCCACCCCATTGGCTGCACCGGGGCTCGTATCCTGGTCACCTTAATGGGTCAAATGATTCGACAGGAAAACGCTCTGGGCATGGCCTCTCTGTGTATCGGTGGGGGTCAGGGGATGGCCATGGTGCTGGAACGTATCTAACTCTATATAAGAAAAGGAGGGATGACATGCTGGAAATTAAAGGATCTGTAGCAGTGATCACCGGTGGTGCCAGCGGTATAGGCTTGGAGATGGCCAGGTATTGGCTGCAAAACGGCGGCAAGGTCGTTATCGGCGATGTGGCCGAAGAGGCCCTGGAAAAAGCAGCCAAGGAGCTGCAAGGCGAGATAGCCACAGTGCAGTGCAATGTCACCAAAGAAGAGGATTGTGCCCGGTTGGCGGATACAGCCATTGAAAAATTCGGGCAGATCAACCTGGTCGCGCCTTTTGCCGGCATCATTAAAGACGCTATGATGGTGTCCCCCGACCGGGAGACCGGTAAGGTCGAGAAGAAGATGAGCCTGGGAGATTTCCAAATAGTCATCGACATCAACCTGACCGGGGTCTTTCTAGCGGTTAGAGAATGTGCCGAAAGAATGATCAACAATGGCTGTAAAGGACTGATCTGCCTGGTCTCCTCTACAGGTTCCCTGGGAACAGCCGGGCAAATCAATTACTCTTCCACCAAAGCCGCCATGTCGGTGATGCCCAAAGTCATTACTGCCGAGTTTTTCCGCAGGGGGCTGGCCGATAAGATTCGCTGCGTGGCCGTGGCACCGGGGTATGTAGGCACCCCCATGGTCAAAAATATGCCGCCCAAGGTATTAGAGAAAGTTATCGGCCAGGTGCCCATCGGTCGCCTGATTGAGCCCGAGGAGGTCGCATCCTTTGTCGGCGATCTGTATCGCAACGAGGCGTTGGCGGGTGATGTCTATTACATTCACGGCGGCCTGCGGCTGAGTGCCAAGGGATAGACATTCTTAGTACTCTTAGGTGAGTGTTCAAAACCTTCAATAGCTTTTGAACATACTTCTATGCACATGAACGAGGTATGTCATTATGGATAAAAACGATACTGCCACAGAGCAGGATGCTGCATCCATGGATTGGAACAAGGTGATGCAAGAGTATTGGCTGCCTCTGTTTAAACCATGGAGCGGCGTGGTTCAAACGCCCGAGACCGAGGAGCATGGGCAGTTCAACAAGGGCCGAGTAGCTGAATCGTTGCAATCCACTGTCAGGATGTGGCAGACCATGATGGGAGCCATGAGCGAACCCTCGGCTTTTGAGCATTTTCAAAAGGCCACGGAGATGACGCCAGACATCGCCCTTGGGTTTACCCAGACATGTTTGCAGAGCTTTACCGGTTTGCAGGCCCAGGCCGGTGAGTGGATCCAGAAACGGGGCGCAGCTCTTTCCACAGCTGATATTCAACAGCTGGATAGCGAGTTGATCAGAAATTTGACCGAAACCTATGAACAGGAATTCAGCAGATACCTCAAGGTTCCCCAAATCGGACTTGGACGCTTCCACCAGGAGCGGTTGCTGCAGGCCGCCGACAAGCAGAACACTTTTCATTTGGTGTTGTCGGAATTTCTGCATATGCTCTACCTGCCCGTTGAAAAGTCACTCAAAAGTCTCCAGGAGAAAATGGTTGAGATGACCGAAACGGGGCCCTTGGATGAAAAATCCAAAACCTATTACAATCTATGGATAAAGTTGTTGGAAGGCGAGTATATGGAACTTTTTAAGAAGCCCGAATATGCGGATGCGATGGGTAAAACCCTCTCTGCATTGAATGAGTTTGCCGGAGCCCGGCAGGTCGTGGTCAATGATGCCTTAAAGCAGGTGAACATCCCTACCAATCAAGATCTGGATGAGCTGAGTAAGGAGATTTACCTTCTAAAAAAACGTGTTCGTACCTTGGAAAACAAATAACAGGGAAATTTTGGGGGATGAGATCTTGAAATTATAACTCAAGAATAAAGGAGGGGATGACATCATGACACAGCCTAAAATACCGGTTGATCTGATCTTGAAAAGTTTGGCCGAGGAGGCTGAATCCGCCCAAAAGAGGATGGGCAAGGCAGCGGATGTGCTCCTGGGAGACCTGGAGACCGATATCGCCACCACGCCCTATGAGGTCGTATACCAGCAGGACCGGGTCAAACTTAAGCACTATAAGCCCATAAAAAAGAAAAAAGTCCAAACACCCCTGTTGCTCATTTATGCCTTGATTAACCGGGAAACCATGTTAGATCTTTCGCCGGGACGCAGCGTGGTGGAAAATTTCTTACAACAAGGCGTGGATCTCTATATGATCGACTGGGGTTACCCTACCCGCAAAGATCGTTTTCTGGGGATCGACGATCATGTGAATATCTATATCAACGATATCGTCGATTTCATTCGTGAGCGTGAAAAGGTACCTAAGATCAACCTCATGGGGATCTGCATGGGCGGGACGTTTAGTGTCATTTTTTCCGCCCTGCAACCGGAAAAGATCCAAAACTTGATCACCACGGTTACGCCTACTTCCTTTGATATAGATACCGGTCTGCTGAATATCTGGATGCGTAAGGTGCCCGTTGACCAGATTACGGACACCTTCGGCAACATCCCAGGGGATATGTTGAATTTTGGTTTTTTGCTGCTCAACCCGGCCCGGCTCATGATCGACAAGTATGTTGGATTCTATGAACTTCTGGATGACAAACAGTTTGTTGAAAATTTCATCCGCATGGAAAAGTGGATCTTTGACAGCCCCGATATCCCAGGTGAGACCTTTCGTGAATTCATCAAGGACTGCTTCCAGGAAAATCTGCTGATCCAAAACAAAATGGTGGTGGGGGGCAAGCGGGTGGATTTAAAAAAGCTGACCATGCCACTGCTTAATATCTATGGAAAATTCGACCATCTTGTGCCCCCCGAAGCCTGCGAGCAGCTCACCGGCAAGGTGGGCAGTAAGGACACGGAAGATATTTGCCTGAAAACCGGCCATATCGGCATCTATGTGAGTTCCAAATATCAGCGGGAATTTGTGCCTAAGATCGCCCAGTGGCTCATGGAACGAGACAAGCAGCCTGTGAAAAAGCCCAGGCCTGGAGTCAGTACCGCAGAACTCAAAACTGCAAAACAGCGAATTACTGCCAAGATTACAACCGACAGACCAAGATAAACGGGATTTTTTTGTAATACCCCCTTGAGGGTTGCTCAAGAGCGGCTAATAAACATCATGAAAAGGAGAGGGCTGATGACCACGGAGAATGATTATTTCCAAACTTTTTGCAATATCAGTCTGGCATTCGGTACAGTGGCCACTGTCGATGAACTTTTGCAGCTGATTGTGCAAAGCGCCACAGAAACCATGAATGGTAAGGCAGCCTGCCTGTTTTTGGCAGATCAAAAACAGAACGTCTTTGTTCCCAAGGCCAAATTCGGTTTATCCGACAAGTACATGCATGCCAACCCGATTACAGCGAAAAAGCTAGTTTCGGCTCTTCAGGAAACGGGTTTTTTTATGTTTGAAGACGCCACCACCGACCCAAGGCTTGAGAACCATGAAGCCAAAAAAGAGGAGGGAATCGCCTCCATTCTAACGGTAGAAGTGAAGGTGGGTGGCCACCTCATTGGCATACTTTCTCTCTATACGGCCGATCAACGCAAGTTCACAGAGCAAGAAGTTGTCTTTATGAAGGCATTAGCATCCAATGGTGGCATTGCAATAAAAAAAGCCCGACTGCTGGAACGCATCGAGAAAAATTCGGTGCTCTTCCTCGAACTCGCTTCGGCAATCAATTCAAGCCTCGACATCAAAGAGGTGCTCCGTAGCATGTCTGAAAAGTCTTGCAATGCTTTTGGTATGAAAGGTGTCGTCATCAGGCTTCTCAACGAAGACACCAACGCTTTGGAAATGGTGGCCAGTCACGGCTTGAGCGAAGCCTTTTTGAGCAAAGGGTTCGTTTTAGTGGAAAAGAGCGTTACCGAAGCGCTGCAGGGTAAGATAGTCGTTATAGAGGATGTGTCCAAAGAAAAGCGCCTGCAGTACCCCAAGGAGACCAAGGAAGAAGGGATCAATTCCATGGTATGCGTCCCCATTCGGTCCAGGGAGAAGATTATCGGTGTAATGCGGCTCTATTCGTCATGCATTCGTAAGTATCCTCAAGATTTTATTACAATTATGGAAGCTATTGCCCATACTGGCGCACTGGCGATTCAGAACGCTTCAATGTATCTAGCCCTCAAGGAAGATAAGAAGAGTCTTGAAGAAGATATCTGGAGTCATCGTCTCTATTTTTAACATGAGCTACATTAACAATATGAAGAGTAAAAAGGAGCAATGAGATGGACAAGATACAAAACCTCAAGCAAGTAATGCAAACCAACAAAATGGCTTTTGATTACAACTACACTATGATGATGTGCGCCTATGAACAAAACAAACTCATGTTTCATACGTATTTAAATCAATCAACCGATGATATACCTACCGAAGCAAAAAGTGCAATTGAAGAGTGGTTGCAAGCGTATCGCAAGGGCTGTGATGACCTTAAGAGAATGACCGATGATGGATACCGACTAGTGGAAAAAAGTATGTCCTCAGGCAAAAAATAACGACTACCTAGTGCCAAAGTGCCAAAAAACGTGAGGGGTGCCCTTCCTCTGGGTGGACCTACACCCTGACCATCAATGAGCGTGACAATGGGCACATGGCACAGGGCGGTAGAGATCCTTGCCCATGCCGATCATGGGAATGGCTGAGAGGCTGTCCGAGAATGCTCTGCGCAATGAAAAATGTTCTCATCCTGTCAACAATTATGGAATCTGCAATTTCAGCAGTTGATGCTACGTCGCAACACAAAACAAGATAAACATTCACAACATTCCCAGATAAAGTACATATCTTATTGTATTTAGTGTTAATCACCCTCTCATTGCTTCCCTGCTGTCAAACAAATGATAATTGTGCGTTGCAACATATTCTTCTTGACAAGGAATTCAACATAGCTATACTAAAATCAATTTTCGGAGAACCCGATAAACATTCATCTATCACAAAGGAGTAACAACAAATGGAAACAACACAATTTGCTAAACAGGCCTTAGGATTTCAGAAAACCATGTTTGACAACAGCTTCAACGCCATGACCATGGTCCAGGATCAGACCGAGAAAATGGTCAACGGTTATCTCGATCAATTGCCATGGGTTACCGCTGAAGGCAAAAAATCCTTGCAAACTTCCGTCGATATGGCAAAGAAGGCGCAAGACGATTTCAAGAAAGCCGTAGACGAGAGCTTTAGTAAAATCGAGGATCTCTTAGAAGAAAAGTAGTAGCTAGAAACCATTCCCAATATTACATGCCGAGAGGGAAGTACCCTGTTGGCCGAAAAGAGCGTTACCGAAGCACTACAGGGCAAGACGGTCGTTATTGAGGACGTCTCCAAATATAAGAGCCTGCAGTACCCCAAGGAGACCAAAGAGGAAGGGGTCAATTCCATGGTGTGTCCCCATTCGATCCAGGGAAAAAATTATCGGGGTAATGTGGCTCTATTCGGAATACATTCGTAAATATCCTCAGGATTTTATTACAGTTGTGGAGGCTTTGGCCCATACTGGTGCTCTGGCCATTCAAAACGCTTCAATGTATCTGACCCTCAAAGAAGACAAAAAAAGCCTGGAAGAAGATATCTGGAGTCATCGCCTCTATTTTTAACAAAAGCTTGGCAGAAATACCATGAAGAGCAAAAAAGGAGCAATGTTATGGAAAAGCTGCAAACACTCAAGCTAATGATGCAGATGAACAAGATGGCTTTCGATAACAATTACTCGTTGATGATGAACGCTTATGAAGAAAACAATTTTTTTTTATATACCTTTTTTTTAAATCAATCAACCGATATCCCTGTCGAAACAAAAAACGCCATTGAAGAGTGGTTACAGGGGTATCGCAAAGGCTGCGAGAACCTGAAAGAAATGACCGATGACGGGTACAAAATGGTGGAGAAAAGTATGTCCACAGTCGGGAAATAACGTCAACATCCAGTAGTTCAGTTACAAACCCAATGGCATTAAACCAATCATTGCAGCAGGTGCCCAACATCTACTCTGACATGGTGCGCAGTTATCAGAATTGTTTGGCCGGATTTTCACGGTACAGCAGTGATTTATATCAGTCCTTTTTGATTTCCACCCTGTATTTCGACCAGGTGGAATCAAAAAATGTTCTATCCGCCTCGCCCCTGGAGTCTCTGGAAAAAACACACTTTCAACTCTCCCTGTATATAATAGTTGAAGTGTGCAACCGTACCCTGTGGCTGGCCTTGAAAACAACCATGGGCTACGCCACATTTGAAATGCAGCGTTATCTCCCGGCATTGCTGAAGGTCTCTTGAGACTTCGGTGTCCCTCAACTACACTATTCGAAATAGGATAAAATGCAAATATTTAAAGAATTACAACCACATGACATTTTTTATTTTAAACGAAATATGAAAATGTTTGGAAATATACTAAACATTGCAACTACTCAACAGAAAATGCTTGGTGAAATTTTTTCTAAAGAAAAACGAGAACTTGAGAAAACAGCTACCCCGATGAAAAATGTGAGCGAGATAGCTCAAACTGCAGATCCTGACCAAACACAAGCAGTTATGCTGAGAACCATTAAAGAGGCTACCGAGGTGCATCTTACTAATCTTAACAGCATTACAGAAGCTCATGGTTTTTTTGGCAGTGAATTCATCAAAGCTTTGTTTGGAGGTCCTCCGACTTTAGAAAAATTTGCAGATGATTTTGCAATAACGGAAGAAATTAGTGGGCCAGGCCTGAGGAAAAAACAAAGTGGACTTAAATATGGTCTGAAAAACACCGCAAAAGAACTGTTTTACGAAACCCCCCATTTCAATCTTTTCGAGATTACACCAGATCAAGATGCTGATAAAGGATTAGCT
Source organism: Desulforhopalus sp. (assembly GCA_013139415.1). Classification (GTDB taxonomy): domain Bacteria; phylum Desulfobacterota; class Desulfobulbia; order Desulfobulbales; family Desulfocapsaceae; genus Desulforhopalus_A. The sequence continues at coordinate 2,049 of WTAT01000154.1, read as the reverse complement.
GGTACTCCCCGCGAAAAGGTCAAACCAATGGTGTTTTTTCTCCCTGCAGTGCTTGGTTCAGATGTAGGAGCATTATTAGAAGAAATGAATATGTTAAAATATTTTGCTAATAAAGGTATCCCGGTATATCTCGCTGACTTAAAACCTATTGATACCACAGAGGCTGTGCAAAATATTGGCATTGATGAATACACTGCCGATATGGCACTAATGACGGCTAAAACTACAGAAAAACATGGCAAACCAACTACAGCAGTTGGTTACTGTATGGGTGGTTCACTCACTACGATTGCAATCTTATCAGGTGAAATAAAAAATGTTGATGCAACCTTTAGAATAGTGGCTCCAGGAGGAGGCGAAGGGATGTTTGATGACTTACTTGCTTTGGTTCCACCTGAATATTCTGGAACCAAAGCTGCTCAAAAAGAGCTGCCAAGTGGTAATAAGATTATTGATGGTTTGTCTTTACAACGTGTAATCTCCGATGTTGATGAAACAGTTTTACCTGCAACTACTCAATATCTTGAAGCCATAACTCGTACTTTTAAAAATGTACAAAAAGGAAAAAAAGGCATTAGTGAAAAAGGCGCTGCAATTCAATATTACCTTAATGGAGGTCCTGCAGGAAGACCACCAAACATCCCAGTTGGCTTAACTGATATGTGTTTTTTGTTGGCTCATGATAAAGTTGCTGATGATGGGAGTACTACAATTCATATCAAGGGTAAACAAGTTAATTTTCGAAAACTTCCTGAAAACCTTCGTATTGTGAATTTTTTAGGGAACAAGGACAATATTGCTCGAATATCAGATTCAGTTGGACCAATGCACAAACATCTGGAAGACAAATATAAAAGAGGGCAAATTCAAGATGTTATCAAACCAGTGGGACATTTAGCTTTTGCGACTGGCCCAGACAAACTGCTTATTCATGCCATTGACACTCAAGCTCAACTCACTTACCAATACAACCTATGGGATCAATTGGAAAAGGAGTTAGGATCTGATTTCTTGTCGGAAAACAATATTGAATCACGTGCTGTCATTAGCCCACAAACATTACCCGATGAAATTATTGATCTCTTGATGAACTCACTTGAAAACCTTGAAACCCAAAAAACAGTTGAACGTGATAACAATATAAAATACTTAAAACAGCAAAAAGTCTGGAACTCACTTGTGAATACATTAGACAAAGAGTTTTTGGCTGAACATGAAATAACGTGTGAAATGGTTACTGGGCGCATATCGTTTTCTTCTGAAACTGTTAAGGTACTTTCTGAGGCTCTTCAGGAAAACAAAGGTGATGACAATGGTGTCCAAATTGATGAGTTAATTAAAGCAATTACAGCCATCACTGAAGAAATAAATTAGAACGAACAGGTCAAGGTACGGATTATTTTTTCCGAAAGACAGGTATGAGTCTGTTGATTTAGTGAGATTTTCGTTCGAGATCAAGGCATATGAAAAAAATAATCGGAGGCATATAGTCGATATTCCGAGGATTGTTTTTTTCATATAACGCAGAGATCGGGCGAAAACACAGTAAATCAAAGGGCTCAGGTATAGGGAGAGAGTCTTTCTTACTTAAATTCGTCTGGGCATGACATAATGGACCAGCGGGTCCATTTGAACAGAAAGGTACGGTTTCAAAGAAAATGACGACTTCATAACCGTTGTCCTTCGCAATTATTCGTACCTTTGGAAATTATTGACAAATTTGCATGCGCCTGCCAGTCTAAAATCATGATAATAACGCTTGGAAATTTTGTTTTGTTCGTTTGGTCGAAGTTCAAAATCACCTCGAATCTCGCTGCCGAGAACCTAAGGAGCTTGTCCGAGAATAGGCATTTTGTTCAAAATCGAGAAATTTTAAAAAAATAAGCACAGCCATATGTTTGATATCGGAGTCTTCGCTTACCTGCGAGCATTATTTTTTTGGAATTCCGATGAGTTTGGGCAAAAGGGCATTCTCGGACAGTCTCCTAGTTGGATGTATACTGCACTGTACAGGGTTTTTAATGCCTTAGAAATTATTATTTTATTTTT
>WTAT01000318.1 GCA_013139415.1 Desulforhopalus sp. | reverse complement strand
ACCGAGATAAATCTGCTGAGATTTTATGCTCGGTGACCAAAGCAATAGAATGTGATTCTGATGGTGATTGTGTGATTTCTTCCGCTGAAAAAATTAATATCCCCCAGTTCATAAAAATTGACCTGATCGGCAAGACCATGGCTGATGGTTCGGTGAAGGATAGCCCAAAGAAAACAGCCATACGATCCATGGTCAGGGAAAATGGCGAAATCATCATGCAGGGTTCTGAAAATGGCCGGGGGTTCACCATGGTTGTTGATGAGCAGTCCGGTAAATTTTCTGCAACCATTTCTGAAGACAGTTTTGGCTTTATACTTTTTGGGGCATGTATGGCATTGTAAAAGTTAGAACAAGGTGTCAAGATCCCGGTAGCCGCTAAGTACCCTGACGATTTCGAGGTATTCTTTTTTCTCCCGATAAAAGATGATATAACGTTTCACCGGAAAACTACGCATTCCAGGTAACAGTTCCTCTCGTCTCTGCCCTAGGCCTGGTGACTCGCAGAGCAGAAGACATTTTTCGTAAATGGTATCGATGAAGCGGTCTGCTACCTGAGGTGAGTAATCAGCAATATAAAGCCAGATATTGGTTAGATCGTCAGATGCAAGATCGGAGATAATAAGTCTGGGCTTTTTCATACCCCTAGCTTTTGTCTGCCGGCATCCTTTATCTTCTGCACAAAATCAGAGTTAAACTCCTGGGATTTTTCGGCATCCAACTGTTTAACACCGATGAGCAGTTCATGTCGAAGTTCTTCCAACATAGCCTGCCGTTGGTTCTCCCTGTTTTGCAGGATCCTCAACCCATCCCGAACAACTTCACTTGATGACTTATATTGGCCGGATTTGACCTTATGAATAATCCATTCATTCATTTCCGGAGTCAGAGAAACATTCATATTGACCTCCTTTATTCTCTTTTAGGGTTCAATACCCCGCGGCTTGCCGCGTCGTCATACCCGCGAAAGCGGGTATCCAGAGATTCTCAAGGTCTAAGAGTTATGAGCAGTCAAAACTGGATTCCCGATCAAGTCGGGAATGACGGCAGTTGATACCCCGTAGCTCGAAGTCTAACGCTTATCTGCTGCGGGGTAGTTCATTGTTTCTTATTTTACAATAACAATTATTGTCCAATATTGCTATATTCTCTGCCTGATAGTAACAGAATTTTTTATAAAAAACGCTGCTTACTCACTGTCCTTAATCTGTTCAGGAGTTTCAGCCAGATCTTTTTCCGGCAGCATATCACCCCAGTCGGTACGTTCACGCATGGTTTTGACTGTTTCTTCCGGGACAAAATCCTTGCCTTGACGAATCTGCCAGCCGCCGCCCAGAGCCTTATACAGGGTAATAAGATACAGGATATTTTCCCCTTTGGCAGCCACCCAACTGTCCTGTTGATCGACCAGGGTATTCTGCACAGTGATCACCCGGTTGTAATCAATGACGCCGTCACCGTACTGAATATTGGAAAGATCTACAGACCGCTTGGAAGCGATAACACTGTCGGCTAGATAATCGGCCTGCTCACCCACCCTGACAAAACCAACCAGTGCATCTTCAACTTCCTGGTATGCCTTGAGTACGGTATTTTCATATTTAACCAGCGCCTGCTCAAAACGGGCGTCCTGTACGCGGACATTGTTTTTTATTCTTCCATAATTAAGGATTTTCCAACTGATTCCGGGGCCGATATAGCCGGTAAATGCTTCTGACTCAAAAAGATCATTGGTATTTTTTGATCCATAGCCAATTGAGCCGACAAGGGAAAAAGAGGGAAATAGATCCGCCCTGGCGATACCGATACGGGCGCTCTGAGCGGCAGCTTCAAGTTCGGCAAAGCGGATGTCGGGACGGCGGCGCAGGAGATCGGCGGGAATACCCACGGCAACCTCGGAAGGAGCGCTGGGAATAGAGACATTCTCGCCTTCACCGAGCAGGGACCGAATCTCTCTGGGTGGCATACCGAGTAGAATGGCAAGGCTGTTTTCCGCCTGGCGCTTACCGGTCTGTAACAGGGGAATAAGAGCCTTGGTGTTTAACAGCAGGGTCTTTGCCTGGGTAACGTCAAGTTCTGTAACAACGCCATTACGAAATCGCACATCTGCGATCTCAAGGGAGCGCTTTTGTAATGTAACGTTTTCCTCAGCCAGGCGTATCCGTTCACCAAAGGTACGAATAGACACATACGCCCGAGCGACCTCAGCGGTAAGTGCCACCAGGGCGTTGTCATAATCAGCAACAGAGGCATTTAAATTAGCCTCAGCAGACTCAACCCCGCGCCGAAAACGCCCCCAGAAATCGAGTTCCCAGGCAGCATCAAAGCTAAGTTGATAATCGGAAAAATGTCGATCCTGAAGTGGATTGGCAGTATTCTTACTGGAATTTATCGCCGCCGCAGCTCCATTTACCTCCTGGGATTGGGGCAACTGCTCGCCAACCGCAATGCCCAGAGCAGCGCGGGCCTCAAGAATTCTTAATCCGGACTGACGCAGATCAAGATTTTCCTCATAGGCCGTTTCAATAAGACGATCAAGAACAGGATCATTAAAGCCTTTCCACCAGGAACTGTAATCAACGGACTCTGTCTTGACGACAGGTTCAACGGTTTTATTTTCTGTCCACTGTTCGCTCACGGGTGCTTCCGGTTTGACAAAATCAGGACCAAGGGTAGTGCAACCGGAAAAAAGCAGGGTAGAGGCCAAAAGAGCCAGAGGCAATTTTACTGTGTTACAGTTCATCATTTTTCCCTTTTAGAATAAGAGGTTCAGTTGTCATGTTACTGTTACATAACCTTTATTGCTTACAGCTTAACGTCTGTCAGTCCGTGTACACATGCACCACTACAAGGTTAACCAATTAACCGGGCCATAGAACACAAAAATCATTTTGACAGATGTTTCAGTTATATGCTAGTACTGGAAACTAATACTGATTATTTTAACTGAACACTGCCAGATAACATTTTAATTTTCAAGATAAAATTAACCATCATTAAGGTGCACCATGAAAATGAAAAGTCTCTTGCGTTTCCTCACTCCGGTATTGCTTTCTACCGCGCTTCTAATTGGCTGCGGCCAGGAACCTCCTAAAAAAGAAATTGTCCGTTTTGTCCGCACAATGAAAATTGTAAATCCTGCTGACGTCGGTACCAGGTCATTTCCCGGCCGGGCCAAAGCAGTCCAGGAAGTAAATCTTTCCTTTCGCGTCTCTGGGCCCCTGGTCGAACGTCCAGTAGATGTGGGGTCAAAAATTACCAAGGGTGATCTTGTTGCCAAAATAGATCCACGTGATTTCCAAGTTAACCTGAATGATGCCCAGGGGAAATTGGCAAAAGCCAAA
>WTAT01000348.1 GCA_013139415.1 Desulforhopalus sp. | reverse complement strand
TGCGTTCTTAGAAAACCGTTCGACCAGTGAAAACATTACAGGCCCGATTGTCTCGACCTCTGGCAAAGTACTCGGCCGCCATAAGGGATTGTTCCGATATACCATTGGTCAGCGAAAGGGTCTGGGCATCTCCAGTGAGACCCCTCTCTATGTAGTTGGGTTGGATGCAACTGGCAACCGAGTGATCGTCGGCAGAAACGAGGAATTGTTCAGCAAAAAAATCTGCGTACAAAAACTCCACTGGATTTCAGATAATATACCTGATACTTCAACCGACTACTTGGTACGTATACGTTACAGCCACAAGGGCTCACTTGCCAGGCTTGTTTTAAATGACCTCGGTGGTGGAGATATTATCTTCCACGAAGCTCAAAGAGCGGTAACCCCAGGCCAGTTTGCCGTTATTTACCAGGGTACCGAACTTCTTGGCTCCGGCATCATTTTATAAGATAATATCGTAGAAATGAAAAAAGTATTTATTACAACACTCGGCTGTAAGGTGAACCAGTTCGAATCCGCCGCTTTTAAAACAGGATTTGAAGCGAGAGGTATGGCCGTTGTCTCCAAAAACGAAGGGGCGGACCTCATCGTTGTCAACACCTGTGCCGTCACCGCTGCTGCCGGAGCACAATCACGTCAGACAATCCGTCAGGCCCTGCGCCGCAACCCTTCAGCGGATATCATTATCACAGGTTGCTATGCGGAAATTGCTGCAAAAGAGCTGTCGGATGAAAAAGAACTCCAGGGCCGGGGGTACTCCCTTATCGGCAACAGTAAAAAAGATCAGCTCGTTGCGAGTGTGTTAAGCAAAGATTCCGGTACTCAGGAAATAATCATGGGGGCCATCGGTGGGGCAAAAGAGATATGCCGCCTGCCGGTCAGACGTTTTGGTGAGCGCAGCAGAGCCTACCTGCGCGTACAGGATGGCTGCGAAAGTTTCTGTACCTATTGCATCGTCCCTTACACCAGAGGCCCCAGTAGAAGTCTGCCGATCAATGAAGTCGTTGAACAGGCAAGAATTTTTACAGATGAAGGTCATAAAGAGATCGTCCTGACCGGTATTCATCTCGGTTATTACGGTAAAGACCTGGCGGGAAAAGACGATCTGCTCTCACTTTTAGACAAATTGACCCTTGCCACCCCAAAAACATCTTATCGAATTAGTTCGCTGGAACCCCAGGAGATTAACGAATCACTTCTGGATCTCATGCAGGAACGAAAGAATATCCAGCCCCACCTGCACATACCTTTGCAGAGCGGTAATGATGAGATTCTGGCCAGAATGAACCGCAGATATACCATAGATCAGTTTCGAAATGTCATTAAGCTCTGTCATGAACGTTTACCGGACGCTGCTATAGGCATTGATATTCTCGCCGGATTTCCGGGTGAGACCGATAAACATTTCGATGCTGCAAAATTATTTCTACAGTCGCTCTATTTCAGCTATCTCCATGTTTTTCCTTATTCAATTCGTCCCGGGACTGTGGCTGCAAACTTCAAAGAACAAGTCCCCAAAAATATCAAAGATTCAAGAGTTGCTCAGCTTCGTTCGATAAGTGATGAAAAGAAAATTGCCTTCTATCAGAGTCAACTCAGTCAAATCCGACCGGTTCTCGTTGAGGGCCGGCGAGGCAGTGATGGGTTACTAAAAGGCTTTACCGATAATTATATTTCCGTCCATTTTGATGGTCCTGACAGCCTGTTAAATAGTATCACCTCAGTCAGGCTTCTGTTGCTTAAAGACAACAATGTGATTGGAGAAAGAGTAATACACCATGAAAATTGAAATAATTGCCATCGGCGACGAGCTCACATCCGGAAGAATCCTCAACACTACCAGTAGTTTTGCCGCCAGAAATCTCTATGAAGCCGGTTATGACATTTACGCCATGAATACCATTGGCGATACGCCCAGCCTCATCGGGGAGGCTCTCAAACGTGCACTAAGCCGGGTGGATGCTGTTCTGGTTACGGGTGGTCTCGGCACTACCGATGATGACTTAACCAATGAAGCGGTCTCCAAGGCCCTCAACCGCCCTACCATGCCCAACCTGGAAATACTCTCAAATATCCGCACCCATCTTGATGAAATTACTGCATCACCTGTAAGCAGACTTGAAAAGCTTGCCTGGCTTCCATCAGGTGCAGAGGCTCTTAACCCCCAGTCCAGGATGGCCGGCTATCAGCTTATCCACGATGATAAACCGATTTTTTTCCTCCCGGGAGTTCCCAGCCAAATGCAACAGCTCTTAGTTGAAGAAGTGCTGCCTAAACTGTCCACCTGGCATGAAGACCACCGTCTGACTACTCACCAGAGGACTTTTCGTATTTTTGATCTTCCGGAAACAGAGGTTAATCGCCGTATAGCAACACTTGATCTCAGCCCCGATGTTCACATTGGCTATTACCCGGTCTTTCCTGAAGTTCATCTGAGCCTTACAGTACGAGACAAAAAAACCAATAATGCCAAGCGTCTTTTTAAGTCATCCTGCAAAGCTATTTATACCGTTTTAGGGGATTCGATTTACGGTTGTGACCGAGACAGCATGCAAAGAGTGGTAGGCAACCTCCTTGCCGAAAACCACTTCACTCTCGCCGTTGCAGAATCCTGCACGGGTGGGTTGATCTGCCGGAGGATCACCAACTCTCCGGGAAGTTCGGCCTATCTGCTTGGGGGAGTTGTCTCATACTCCAACTCTCTAAAAACCATATATCTTGGTGTTACCAAAGAACTTTTGGAAGCTCACGGAGCAGTCAGCCGAGAGGTCGCCGAAGAAATGGCGGTTGGAGTGAGGGCGAGAAGCGGTGCGGATATAGGACTGGCCGTAACCGGCATAGCGGGTCCAGGAGGTGGCAGTGAGGAAAAACCTGTTGGCACGGTCTATATCGCTATTGCAACTTCCGAGGAAAATTGGGTCAGCAAATTCCACTTTCACGGGGATCGTAATCAGATCAGGGAAATTGCGGCACAAAGCGGACTTGATCTGATAAGGAAATATTTGTTGCAGAAGGCTCAAAATTAATGCACTCAGTATCTCAGTTGTTTTAAGAATTTTTTTTAAGATTTTTATTTAATACTCTTTGTATGGTAGATATCACCAACCATCTTTTTATACATATCACAATTCATTTTGGAGAATCGAATGGCCGTAAGTGCTAACAAAAATAAAGGCAGCAGCGTCGAAAATGCAATAAGCCAAATCCAACGACAATTTGGCAAGGGATCCATCATGCGTCTCGGGTCCCGGGAAACCGAGGATATCCCAGTTGTCCCCACAGGCGCTTTGAGCCTCGATATTGCTTTGGGAGTCGGAGGTATCCCTAAGGGGCGGATCACCGAGATCTACGGTCCTGAATCATCGGGTAAGACAACACTTGCGCTTCACGTCGTGGCTGAAGCTCAGAAGGCCGGTGGGACTGCCGCTTTCATTGATGCAGAACATGCCCTTGATACAAAGTATGCAGGTCGGTTGGGCGTAAATATCGACGATCTCCTGGTTTCCCAGCCAGACTTTGGCGAACAGGCACTTGATATTGCGGAAATCCTCATACGATCAGGCGGGATTGATGTCATCGTCATCGACTCTGTTGCAGCCCTCACACCCAAGGCGGAAATCGACGGTAATGTCGGAGATCACCATGTTGGTCTTCAGGCCCGGCTTATGTCTCAGGCCATGAGGAAATTTACCGGTGTTCTCAGCCGCAGCAATACAATACTGATTTTCATCAATCAGATCAGAATGAAGATCGGCGTGATGTTTGGCAATCCCGAGACCACCACCGGTGGAAATGCCCTAAAGTTTTATTCATCACTTCGTCTGGATATTCGAAGAATCGGCTCGATCAAAGACGGCCAGGACGTGGTCGGTAACCGTACCAAAGTGAAAGTTGTTAAGAATAAATGTGCTCCTCCTTTCAAACTAGCAGAATTTGATATAGTCTACGGGGAGGGTATCTCCAAAATCGGTGATATGCTCGATCTTGCAGTGGATCTTGAGATTATAGAAAAAAGCGGTTCCTGGTATTCGTATAACGAAGAAAGAATCGGTCAGGGCCGGGAAAACGCCAAGCGTTTTCTCAATGACCAGCCAGAAATGTGCCTCGATATCGAAAACAAAGTCAGAATGGCCTATGGCATGACACCGGCAACTCAACCATCAACTCCACCAGCAGAAGCTCTTCCTCCGGCTGAATGATGTACATTTTCTCTCCCGGGTTCATGCAGAGAGTTCGTCTGAACCCGGTCTGCACCAATTGCAATTCTATTCGATTTTACCCATTTTTTAGTCTCGGCGTCTTTGCCCCTTCCTTGACAACATACCTGCCAAAACAATTACCTTGACTCTGCCGACCGTGGTGGAGTAATCGTTTGACTTGGTCTTATATTTATTCACTACTCACTACCACTTGCGAGGAACTGCCATTGTCCCCAAAGAAACATAGTAAATCAGAAGAAACCTACGATGTGATTATTGTTGGTGGCGGCCCTGCTGGTCTTTTTGCTGCATTTTATCTTTCGGAACACTCCAGCCTCAAGGTACTGGTTATTGAAAAAGGCAAGGCATCATTAAAACGAAAATGCCCGATCAAAGATGGCGGTTGTATTAAATGCAGGCCATGTAATATCCTTTGCGGCATTGGTGGTGCCGGCCTGTTTTCCGACGGAAAGCTCAATTTTATTCATAAACTCGGTAAAACCGATCTTACCCAGTTTATGGACACCTCCGCCGCCACTGCCTTGATCGATGAAACTGAGACTATTTTCAACCGCTTCAACATGGACGGGAAAGTGTTTCCCACCAATATGGACAAAGCCCACAATATCAGAAAAGATGCCCGTAAGCAGGGTATTGATCTCCTCATCATAAAACAGAAGCACCTTGGCAGTGACAACCTTCCGAACCACATTTCTAAAATGGCTGACTATGTGGCAGAAAAAGGTGTCACATTTCACCACTCTGAAGAGGCCAAAGAGGTGCTTGTTAAAAATGGCAGGGTTAGAGGAGTAAAAACCAACCGAGGTACCTACAAGGCAAAAAATGTTATTCTCGCTCCAGGTCGTGTCGGAGCAGAATGGGTGGCCAATGTCGCCAGGAACCACGGCATTGAAGTATCGCAGCGTGGAATTGAAGTGGGTGTTCGAGTCGAAGTGCACAATGAAATCATGCAAGACGTGTGTGAAATTATTTATGATCCCACCTTTTTTGTACGAACTTCAAAATATGACGACCAGACCCGAACGTTCTGTACCAATTTTGGCGGGTATGTGGCCCTGGAAAATTATCAGGACTTTGTGTGCGTCAACGGCCATGCTTTCATGGATAAAAAATCTCACAACACCAATTTTGCATTTTTATCCAAGGTCGTTCTCACCGACCCGGTCGAGGATAATCAAGCCTATGGCGAGTCAATCGGTAAACTGGCAACGCTCATTGGTGGAGGTAAACCGATTCTTCAACGCTATGGTGACCTTAAACGTGGCCGAAGATCGACATGGAACCGGGTTAAAAACAGCTACATCGAGCCAACCTTGAAAAGTGTGACCTGCGGCGACATTGCCATGGCTCTTCCGGAGAGAATCCTCACTAACCTGATAGATGGGCTCGAACAGCTAAATCAGGTTATCCCGGGTGTAGCCAATGACGAGACCCTTCTTTACGCACCGGAAATTAAATTTTTTGCCACTCAGATTGCTACCGACAACAACCTTCAGACAGTGGTCAAAGGACTCTTTGTTGCCGGTGACGGTCCTGGTGTTGCCGGCAATATTGTATCCGCAACCGCGACCGCACTTATACCATGTAAGCAAATAATTTTGGAAAATCTTGAAAAATCCATTGATTGAATTTTTTACATTATTAGTGTTGACTCTTGCAATGCATTTGCTATATTAAGGTTCTCGTAGTAATAATTATCATTACCTGTCAATCCTTTAGGAGGAATAAACAATGCAAAAGTGGGAATGTCCTTGTGGTTACATTTATGATCCGGCAACTGGTGACGAGGATAATGGTGTTGCTCCAGGAACAGCCTGGGAAGATGTTCCGGAAGATTGGGTTTGCCCCTTATGTGGCGCAGAAAAAGAATCTTTCTGGAAAGCAGACTAACACCGGTAAACGGTAAATAAGCCGGTACTCAGTTTAGTACCCCCTTGAGGGGTATAAGTGCCTTGGTGGTTTCTTTAAGTTTCTAATTTCAATCCACTAACTAGATTTCTTGTTTTTTATGACAGGTTTTCTGGAGTAAGGCACTAATTTCCAAATAGAGCTGCAGCGTATTAATCTACTATGGAATACGTTGCAGCTAATTTTTTCACTTGCTTGTTATGCTCCCCTAAAACTTTTCAGAGCTACTAATTTTAGCAAACTAATAATGGAGAAAAATCATGAGTCTTTTAGTAACCCAGCCAGCACCTGAATTTACAGCTACAGCCGTTATGCCCGACAATACATTCAGAGATGATTTCAACCTTTCTGATTTCCGTGGGAAATATGTTTTATTGTTTTTTTATCCTCTGAACTTTACTTTTGTTTGTCCTTCAGAGATCCTCGCATTCAACAAGGCGGTCAAAGAATTCGAGACCAATAATTGCCAGCTTATTGGTATTTCCATCGATTCGGCTTTTTCACATCTTGCCTGGAAAAACACTAAAGTACATGATGGTGGTATTGGCAATATCCAATATCCTCTGGTTGCCGATCTCGATAAATCCATTTCAAAAGCCTATGAAGTACTCCTGGATGAAGGTATTGCCCTGAGGGGACTTTTTCTAATCGACAGAGATGGTATTGTTCGCCATCAGGTAGTAAACGATCTACCACTAGGCAGAAATGTCAACGAGGCATTACGCATTCTTCACGCCCTCCAATTCACTGAGAAACATGGGGAGGTTTGCCCGGCTAACTGGAATAAAGGGGAAGAAGCAATGAAACCGACCGCAGAAGGTGTAAAGGAGTATCTGACTGCCAACCATTGATTACATACAACCAATGAAAACATAAAAAAGGTTTGAGAAATTAAACGAACTTCTCAAACCTTTTTCATCAAATTATTTAAGCCTGGAGGTTATCCGAGCAGGTCGTACATATCCGTATTGTAGCCAACATAAAACATATTGCCGCACTTTAAAGTCGGCGCCCGAAGATTGCCAGTTCGACCGGTAATCTTTTTCAACATATCTTCCTTATTGGCTGTAGCAGGATCAAACTCTATAATTTTTTTACCACTGGCCACACAAATCTTGTCAGCACCAGCAACAACATTCCAAGCATCCTCACCCGTGTAGGTTTGTTTTTTTGCATCCACTTCTTCCTTGATCGAGACACTTTTCTCCTCAAAAGCCGTCCAGGCTTTTTTACAGGAAACTCACCCCTTACGCATATATGCCCAGTCAATAAACATTGTTACCTCCATGTTTTTTTTAATATATTTAATCCTACATTCAACCACGACATTCACGCCAAAACCCTGCCTGCGGAAAGAGCAAGCATATGCAGAAAAAGGGCAAAGTTTAGAACAATAAAGAGAATTCGATAATTACATGTTTTACCTATAACAAGACCATAGGTAAAAACTACAAACAATAGGCAACCATTAACAATTATTACAATTCGAAAGGACCACCCAAGAGAAAAAGGCAAAGTTAGGAACATGAGCATGACCAACACCAGCGCCCCAATCCAGGTGACCAAAAAACGTTTCAGACTGTTTTCCCGAAACTGTTTAAGAAGATTCGGTAATCTACTCCTTAGGTAATCCTCTTTAAAGTTTAAAAGCACGAGCCAAAAATGTGGCACCTGCCATAAAACAAACAGAACAATCAGCAAAGCAGCGGTGTAGCTGATAGCTCCCCCACCACCGCCAAGCCAACCAATATAAGGCGGCAAAGCGCCACAAATTGCGCCGGGAAGAATAGCCAGGACCGTCTTTTTTTTTAGCGGAGTATAGACACCATTGTACAAAATAACGGCCAGGACGGCAGCCAACACCGGTAATATTGTTTTGGTTCCTGCAAAAAGTATCAACAAGCCGATAAAAAGCAGAACCAATGCCTGTGTTCCTGCCTGTCGAGGGGGAAGCAATCCCTTTGGCAAAGGTCTGTTTCTTGTTCTCTCGAACTCGCCATCGAGGCGATATTCCTGCAGACTGTTTAAAGTGGCAGCACCGGTTGCCAAGATAAAAATGCCAAGGCTAGTATATAAGGTCCCCCTTGCTAAGATGGGATCTGCCAATATATAGCCAAAAATCGCGGAACAACCGATTAACAGGCAGAGCGGCACCTTCGCCAAGGCGAGTCTGTGACTGATGGTTTTCGAAAAATCTTTAAAAAAACAACAAAATTTCACCATCCGAATTGTCAGTCACTTTCTTCTTCAAGCCAAATCTCAAATTCTTCTTCGGGAACAATCCTCAGCTTGGCGAGCATTGCGGAGTGGTCCACTCCACAGTATTCGGTACATTGAATATCATACTCTCCCAGCTCATCGGCTAAAAACCATGCATACGTTGGCATCCCCTTTACTGCATCCACCTTGATCCGAAATGCCGCCAGGTAAAAACTGTGCAGAACATCGATAGAGGTAATATTAAGCTTTATCGCCCTGCCTAATGGAACAACCAGTTCGTTCTCCGTCTCCTTGTCATTATCATAGACGAAGATCCAGGAATATTGCTGGCCAAAGACTTCTACTTCCATAGCGTCATCCGGAACCGTCCGCAAGCCAATATAGGAGGACCAGCCGATATAAAACATGGACAAAGCTATCAAGGTCGGGATAATGGTCCAGATTATTTCCAGCGTATAATTGTCTCGAATATCTGAGGCAACAGGGTTTTTGCTTCGCCTGTATTTCACGACAAAATAGATCATCACCACAGTAATGCCAAACAGCAGGACAGCAGAGAATCCTAGAATATACCAGAAAGCCTGATCAACACCTTGTACCGGGGTCATAAAATTCTCCACCTGTTATCTGAATGCCACATCAAAGAAAGTTAAACCTATTAATAAAACGAGAACTAATACCGTACTGATAAATGATATATTGATGACCCGCCCTTCATATTTCAAATGCATGAAAAACAGCAGCACAAAGCTCACCTTGGTGCAGGCAATGGCTAGCGCAATAGGAACATTAAAAAACCCGAGATCCAGATAAGAGACACCCACGGTAACTCCAGTGAGCACCAGGAGGAGTGCGAGAACCATCCCGAGTTGGGTAAAACTGAGTATATGATGTTTTTCTTGATTATCCACGTTTAGTCTCCGAGGTTTGTCTTTATCTCTCTACAACACCAGGTAAAATAGGGGGAAAACAAAAATCCAAATCAGATCAACCAGATGCCAATAGAGTCCCGAATTATCCAACATAGAAAACCTGGAGGAAGTTACCTTACCCGCAAGTACATAAACAAGGCTGATTGAGAGCAGGATCATGCCAATGATGACATGGAGACCGTGCAAACCAGTAATGACATAATAAAGCCCAAAGAATATATTTATTCCAGGCTCACCCGAAACAAGGGTTTCAGAGTTAGGGTAAATGTCATGATGAATTTTTGCCCCCCACTCGAAATATTTATTCACCAGAAAAATGAAGCCACAGAAAATCGAAAAGGCCAGCAAACCGACTGTTTGTTTTTTGTTATCTCTCTGAATCGCGGTAATGGATGCGGCCACCGTAAAACTGGAGACCAGCAGGACAATGGTGTTTATCGCCCCGATAACCCTGTCCAGTTCCTTGCCACCCTCGGCAAAAAACTCGGGATATCTGTGAAAATAAGCGGCATAAAGAACAAACAGCCCGCCAAAAAGAATGATCTCTGAATAGAGAAACAGCCACATACCGATCTTAATACCGGTCCTGTCAATTTGGGAACTCATAGCCTTTGTCCTTTATCTGTCCCTCAGTTGTGATTGATCAGTTACCTTGGTAAAGTCATAGGGAAAACCTTCCACCTGCGGCTTGTTGATGAAATTGTGTACCGGCGGCGGCGACGGCACCTTCCATTCCAGGGTGGTTCCTCCCCAGGGGTCCGCAGGTGCCGGCACACGCTGTTTAAAGCTCATCAGCAAATTAATAAACATTGTCATCATGCCGATAATAAGCAGGTATCCCCCGAAACCAGCCAGGAAGTTACCGGTCTCGTACTGGGGAAGATAATCGTAGTACCTACGTGGCATGCCCTGCATTCCCAGGATAAACATAGGGACGTAGTGAAAAATAAATCCCACCCCGGTCAGCGCTGCGCCGATATAGGCCGGTTTAAACCTGTACATTATGCCGAACATCTTCGGCCACCAGAAATGAAGGGCTGCAAAAAAAGCAAATCCTGTCCCGCCAAACATGACGAAATGAAAATGGGCTACGATGAATTGAGTGTCATGGACATGAATATTGGGCCCGACTGCACCTATCACCAGACCGGTCAACCCTCCTA
>WTAT01000253.1 GCA_013139415.1 Desulforhopalus sp. | reverse complement strand
GGTCTGCAAGTGCGGCAAAATCCTTTATGGTCAGCATCTCCGCACGTATCGAAGGGTCAATTCCCAGTTGTGATATGTCATCGGCATCAAGCATGCCGCGCAGTGCATTGCGTAGTGTCTTCCTGCGCTGCGAGAACGCCTGCCTTACCAGTGTTGTAAAAACAGCTTCATTGTCTACGCGTACCGGTAGCTGATCAAAGGGCTCCAGCCGGACAAACGCGGACTCGACCCGGGGTGGTGGATTAAAAGCACCAGGTCCGATAGCAAACAGACTTGTGACCCGGCAGCGGTACTGCAGCATGACCGACAGGCGGCCATACTGTTTCGAGCCAGGGCCTGCGGCCATCCTCTGCACGACTTCCTTTTGCAGCATGAAATGCATGTCCCTGATGCAGTCATGATGGTTTAGCAGGTGGAACAGTATCGGTGTTGAAATATTGTAGGGCAGGTTGCCGACGATGCGGGCAGGCTTTTCTTCTGCCAGCTGGCAGAAGTCAAAACCGAGTGCATCGGCATTAAACACGTTCAGCTTGCCGGTAGTTTCGCAACGGGTCTTCAGTGGTTCGATTAAATCCCGATCGAGTTCAACGACCGTCAGTTCCCCGGCCGCCGCCAGCAGGGGCAGGGTGATGGCGCCCTGGCCCGGGCCGATTTCCACCAGGTTCTCACCGGGATGTGGCCCGATTGCGGCAATAATTTTTCCGATAACACCGGGATCATGCAGGAAATTCTGGCCGAACCTTTTCCTTGGACGGTGATTCAAGGGGTTACCCGTGTATTTGTCATGATTAACAATCGGTTATAAATCATCAAAATGTATTTACCCACGCAAACCACCCAGTTAGAACCATAGTGGGTGCGATTGTAACTCGCATCGATATTCGCATCGGTTTTTTCGAAGGAATCTGTTGCTGGGCGAATAATATCATTTGAAATCGGTTGAATGATTTTCCTGGTGGCTGATGAAATGTGACCGTTGATGAAGCTAGATGCACCTACGAGTAGCTGTCATCGGTAATGGCATCGGTCAGGTTCAGCGACTTAATTATCTTGGTGGTCTTCAGAGAAAAAACAGAGCAGGGGAAGGGTCTTGATGCAACTGTTTGCACGGGGTATGTGCCATGCGGGTATTCTGGTTTATTCACCGGGAGTCGTAAAGAAAGCAGGCAGGTACTTCGCTCTGGCTGCAGAGGGTGGCGCAGGTTTATTGCCGGCGAACCATCTCCCCGGCATAGTTAATCGCCATCAGCAGACTGCCGTTGTCGCCCTTGCCGCTGTCCCCTATTGTTCTAATGCCACCTGATCTAGGCGACAGCTAGACGATTATCAGAGGGAATAAATTAAAATCCCTCCGTCCCCTTTTGTCCCTTTTCGTGATACCTTTTCGTGAAAATTAAAATCGGGTAAACCATTGATCTACCAATAGGATGCTTGGGTGAAATACAGCGCCGGGATATTCAGCTCAGTCTTTAAAGATGTTTGGAGCATGTCTACAGAGGAAGATGCCTTTCTTTGTAAAAGACGCAGCGAAAGCCATCGTATCGATTACTTCGATATACGTAGCATCCGAATTGAAAAGGGGCTCATCTGGGACACAGTAACTCTCACTACACACAGTCAAAGCTTTCACCTGGAAGGTTTATCAGCAAAAGTCGCGAAATTGCTAAGCGAGGATCTTGAACACAGAACCAAATCCACGATCATCGCTCATGTGCTTAGCGCCAAGGACGTTTTACCTGAAGTAGAAAGTCAAACAAGGAAATTACTCGAGTCGAACCGATATATCTCGCAGAGCGATATACGAAACTGGTTATCCCAAATACCTGACATCGGACAAGATCTCGCTCACCCATTCTTTGACCCAGAATTGTTACCCAAAAAAACCAGGTCGAATTTGGAATTGTTTATGGAGATAAGGGAACCAGGCAGTACCCTTTTAAAACAAGTTAATGAGAAATTTGTACAGAAGTCGATAAATGAGTTCGCTCATTTGTTTCAGCGACTAGAAGAATTTCCTCTCAGCGAAGAACAAATGCGTTCTGCAATAATTAACGAAGATCGCAACTTGCTCATCGCAGCCGCAGGTTCAGGTAAAACATCTACGATAGTCGCCAAGGCGGTCTACCTGGTTTGTGCGGGTTTGGCCAAGCCTGAAGAAATTCTCATTCTCGCTTACAACAAGGATGCTCAAATCGAGTTAGAGCAACGCCTCGTCGAATTGCTAGAAGTTGTACCGGAGTATCAAACTCCGCTAAAAGTTAAGACATTCCACGGTTATGGGTATGAACTCCTGTCCGAGGTGGAAGTCGAGAAGCCATCGATATCTGAATTTGCAACGGGTGGAAGAAAAACACAAACGCGCTTGTTCACTGACCTGATAAGGGACTTATACGAAAGTGATCCCGGCTTCATGACAGCATGGAGAGAGTTCTTACTTGTCGATAAGTATCCCTCACCCGATCTTTTTAAAATTAAATCACAAAGTGAATATAAAGAATACCTGCAGGAATTAGGCGCCAAACGGCGCAAGCTTCCCGAGGGCTTTGAGTTGATGATTCCAACAATTGACGGGAAAGAGGTTCGATCCTTTGAAGAGGCTCGAATTGCAAACTGGTTAGCATTGAACGGAGTCGAATACGAGTATGAGAGGAAATATGTTAATCCGAAAAACCTCGAAGAAAGCCTTAATTACCATCCAGACTTCTATTACCCCCAGGCTGAATTGTACCACGAACACTTTGCCATTAACTCAGAAGGAAAAACCCCGCCATTCATAGGCGATGAGTATTTGGACGGCATTGCCTGGAAAAGAATGACACACGGTGAAAACGATACCAAACTAATCGAGACAACTTCAGCCCATGTTTGGGATGGCACTGTATTCGACCATTTAGAAAAGGAACTTCGAAAGCATAACGTGCCATTTAATCCCTTAGAAAAATCCGAAGCAGATCGGCTTGTTAGCGAAGCATTTGACCCAGAAGTTGACGTCCATATTTTCATAACGTTTATTCATCACTTCAAGGCAAACAACGCGACGATCGAACTACTTAAGGAAAAGGCCGGTGATTTGCCAGACCAGGGGCGTGTTTCATTGTTTTTGAGGTTATTCGAAGCCATTTACAAAGAGCAATCAAAGCGTCTAAAGCAGGCGAACGAAATTGACTTTGAAGACCAGATTAATAAGGCCTGCGAACTTCTTGAAACAAATCGTTATCGGCATCAATTTAAGTACATTTTAGTGGACGAGTTTCAGGATACCTCTCAAGACAGGAAAAGAATGATTCAAGCATTGCTTGATCAGAATGAAAGCATAAAATTATTTGCAGTCGGTGATGACTGGCAGTCAATTTACCGATTTGCAGGTGCTGACATCGAGATAATGACCCACTTCTCGAGTCACTTTGGCGCCACATCGAAAAACTACTTGACTCAGACTTACCGTAGTTTTCAGGGCATTGTAGATGTGGCCGCCACTTTTGTTCAGCGAAACGAAGAACAATTAGAGAAAAAAGTTAGCGCAGCAAAAGACATCGAGAAAGATCAGGTCATTCTTTATGGTTATCAAGATGAGGAAGATCAAACATGGCAGCTTAAAGACCTGCTGAAAAAACTTAATGCCCTACCAAATGATGGAAAGCTGTCGGTTTTTTTATTGGCAAGATACACTCATCTCAATCCGAAAGGCCTGGGGAAATACTCAAACCTTGATATCAAGTTCAGTACCATCCACGCGTCTAAAGGGCTGCAAGCAGACTATGTCATTTTATTAAATACCGAATCTGGACCCTATGGCTTTCCTAGCACGATTACGGATGACCCTTTGATGCAGTTAGTCATACCGAAGCTAGAGATATACCCTCATGCTGAGGAGCGCCGGCTTTTATATGTTGCGATTACTCGTGCGAAGAAGGGAGTCTTTATATTTTCCAATCAAAGAAAAATATCTCCTTTCGTTACTGAGCTTGCCGGGATTGCTAGGGTCAAGACAGTCTCATTAATCCCAGAAAGACTTAACCCATGTCCTGACTGTGATACAGGTGAAATTGCTAAAA
>WTAT01000296.1 GCA_013139415.1 Desulforhopalus sp. | reverse complement strand
CCTTCACCTGCCGCTTCTTCAGTCATTTCTACGTTTGCCGTTGTTTTATTCAGTGTATGTTCCATGATGTTCTCCTATCTAATTGTATTTGAGAATTTCATTTTTTGTTGTTTGCTTTTGATTTTTTTAAATTGCAGATGGCGTGCCATACTAAGAATTCAAACCCAGAACAAGCCAACACGAAAAGCGTAACCTATTGTTATTAAATGAAATTATTTTTTTAAAAAAGAGAAAATGGGTATTCTGCAGGCTTGAGAGACACCCTGTAAGTGTTGCATCGACATAGGTGAATACGACACCTTTGTGCTTCAATGTGTAGCGGCGTGCCACACGTGCAACACTACTGTATGGGGGGGGAAAAGCTAAGTGCTCACGCTATGAACAAAATAAATAGACGGACCCTCTATTTTATCGCTGGAAAGAATGATTGAAGTTTTGAAAACAAAGAATCTTGTTCTAACTCTTACATTTGAACTGGAGATGAATATAAAAATTCAACTTTCCGAGTTGAATTAACTTACTGTTAACACAAAATAATTATGCATTTACCCCTGGCGTCATTCCGGGCTTGACCCGGAATCCAGTGGAAATGGCCACTTCCTGGATGCCGGATCAGGTCCGGCATGACGTTTCTTTATGTGATAAGTTTTTAACAGTTTGTTTTTTCGTTATTAGTTGCAACCCGGAAAGTTGTGATGAAAAGATATTTACAGGAACTAAAGTGCTGCGAATATAATGATAACGAGGCAGTAAAAAATAACCAACACACATAACAAAGCAGTGAGTTCAGGCGTTCGGCGGCAAAGATTACCAAATCGAACCTACTAACATTCCACCTGTTCCCCAACTGAATCCTGCTACTGTCCAGATGGTTATGGCCTGATGGTCACTTTTCTGTTTCGCTGCCTAAGCGTTGTTCGAAATGTTCCCTATACCATCGCGGGTAATGGTGTTTAGCCCAATGCCGATCAACATGTCCTGAAAACATACCGTGAAGACCGACTCGGGTATCAGGGTTAATTGTTGCCATAAAGATATGCCCCACTATAAAAGGCGTTGCTAACATTGCCATATAGCAATGGAGGAGCCAAGAGACAAAAGCGACATCCGTGAACCATATCAGCGCACCTGTCATGATATAAAAGGGATAGGTTACCATAAGGTACATGAAGTTCAATTTTTCAGCGGCATTAAACTTACTCTGCTCCGGTAACCTTATCTTTTTGAAGATTGTGGCAATCCCCATCAGCATAAGCCATTTGATATCTTCAAAAGTCCAGACCCACGCCTGCTTTATATTATAAAAATGTAGGCGCCAGTCATGTCTGCCTTTACTAATTGCAAATAGAGGCAGAATAAGTAATAAGATTCCAGAAATACGGTGAACCCAAGAAAACAAGAGCCGATATGGACGCGTTGGGAAGGGATTATAAAAGATGATTAAAATAACCGCTGTCATGAAGCAGACCAAAAAAGGCCCTGCCAGAGACCAGTGCAGGAGCCGTTCAGACATGCGAAACCGTAATATTTTAGTAGATTCATTATTCTTTGCAGTTGGTTTATGGATGAGTTCATCGCTCATATTTAACACCTTTTAATCCTGTTTTTTATTTACATCAGAAAACGTATCGTTTGTCCTAAAATTTTCATTAACTATGATAGGCTGTTATCTTTTTCGATGGGTTGTCAGCTAGAAATCGTATCGATAACCTGCAAAGATGAAATAGCCCCAAGTCTTTTCTTCTTGATCGAAGAATGTTGAATCATTCCATTCTGCACCTGCTTCAAACTCAAAGTCTAAGTGTCTTTTCACTCGGTAATTCAGTCGAAATGAGGGTCTGATCTTAACTTGATCACCGCTGCCGCGAGAGTTGCTCCTATAATCAAATTGGAATCGAGGGTTTATTAACCATTTCCTTCCATCAAATGGGTATCTGGTATTAAGGCTCAGGGAGATGTTATCGGATCGGTCTGTATCTGCATACCGGAACTCAAGGATAGCGATATCTCCTTCCTTAATGAGACTGCTGCCAATCAATTGCATGGAGTAGAAATATTCGTACCCGGTGCCAGGAAAAGCCTCAATTCCACCGGAGGCATCCGTATCGGATAATTTTGTTGCAGTGAAGTTGCTGCTAATCAAAAATTTATCGTTGAAATAATGGGTGCCGCCGAGCATATATGCCCGGCTTGTCGCCGTTCGGTCTTTGGCGAAAGAACGGAGCTCATCTTCTGAAAAAATACGTAATAAGTCTGAGATGGATTCGACCCCTTGACCTATAATAGCATTGGTAGTGGTTAAGATCGGGCTTTTTCGGTAGTCTATCATCACGTTAAGGCTATTTCTGTTCTTGAAAAACAAATTCCCTGAAAATAAAAAAGTATTAAGTTCATCATGGGAAATGTCATAATCCAGGAGACTGAAAAATGATCCTTTTGGATGGAAGAAGCGGACTTCCCCGCCGACGGCTCTTCGATCCGTTATATCATCAACCTCCTGATTGATGAAAAATGTATTAAAGTCCCATTTCTTGTCAAAAGTCCCCAAATCGAAACTGATGCCATAAAAATATTTATCTGTTTCAATTCCATTAGAAACTGAAGCTACAGGATAACCGGAGACCAAATTAATTAATATCTGTGGGTGTATCTGGTAGCCCAAGAGGCCACCGTCGAAGCGGCTGAGCACACCACCTGAACTCCGGGATTGCCTTCCAATGCGGCCTGAAAGATTGATTTTTTTATCCTCTGCATCGAAATATAATGTGCTAACGCGGGTCTCATCATTTTGACTCCCTTTAAAATCCTCCTCATAGCCACCAATAAACTGGGAGCGCAAATCAAAACGATTATTACGATGGCGGGTATTAAAATCTAGGTCGGTGAGCAGAGAAGAGCGGTTAACTACGCCTCCTCCAATGTCGGTGAAGCTCTCATTATAGTCGTAAAACTGGGAGAAACTGCCATAATAATCAGCTTGCCAAGTGTGGTCAATTTTGGATTTTTTGGGTTTTCGTAATTGTTCTTTTGCATCCGCCCTGGCAGTTAAAAGCCCTGCCAGCCTTTGGCTGACGCGCTCTGCACCTTCACCCTCTGGATAAAGACTCAGGTATTTTTCATACTCGGCCTTTGCATGAGCGAGTTGGCCATTACGTTCCCGAGCAAGGGCAAGAAACTCCTGCGCCTGTTGACGAATTTTTTCCTCAGGAACGTGTAAAAGCCTTGTGTAAATTTGAATTGCTCGCCTATAATCGCCACTCGTCATAACGTTAATCCCTTCTTCGACAAGTTGTTCAATCCTTTCTTGTGGTAACTCAGGGCGCTTTTCTTCTTCAGCAACTTTCTCGTCAGGAACAGCCTGAGTACTTTCTATGGGCTGAGTAATTTGCTTAACTTCCTCGGCAGATATGGCAGGCACCTCAGTAACTGTTGACCTGACGCCTTGAGATTGATGGACATCTTTGTCTCTCTCCTTGACAGACACTTTTGTTACCCAGGCATACGGAAACTGCTGTTCCAAGGCCAACAACACTGGTAGGGCCGTTTTTATAGAGGGAAAAAAGCCCAATCG
>WTAT01000456.1 GCA_013139415.1 Desulforhopalus sp. | reverse complement strand
ATCGGCTATGAAAACAGGGCACTTGCCGACGAGGATTTCAATAACGATAAAAAGGATGCGGGTGAAATCGGGGCAGGACATACAGTAACCGCCCTCTATGAACTTCTCCCCGCCGGATCAAAAAGAGTTCCGAAGGTGGATCCACTGAAATACCAGACAATTGCCCCACCGACAGAGAATTCCGATGAAGTGCTAAGTGTCAAATTACGCTATAAACCACTTAACGCAGGCAAATCACTGCTGCTGACAGAGGTGGTCACCGACAACAGCAAGAAATTTCCAGCAACAAGTGATGATTTTCGCTTCGCTGCGACTGTCGCAGGATTTGGCATGCTCCTCCGACAATCCAACCATCTAAACCAGCTTCCCCACTCCCAACTCATCACCATGGCCCGGAATAGCCGTGGGACAGACGAGGAAGGGTATCGCTCTGAATTTGTCCACCTTATTGAGATGAGCGAACTTATCAACGATAAATAGTTGCTGACTTTACAATTTTAGTTATACATACTATAATTGCAATATGATAACAAAAGGCCACCGCATTGTTTTTTGTTATCCGTTATCAATGACTTATGTTCCGGAGCAAATTGGAATTAACAAGAAAGGAGATGCCTATGACAGTTAAAATCTTCATCAAAAGAAAAGTTTCACCGGAAAATGTTATTGCCCTGACCGTTCTCCTGAAAAAGCTGCGTAGCCTGACCTTGAACCAGTCCGGGTACATTTACGGAGAAACCCTGAAGAGGGTTGATAGAAAAGATGAGTGTATGGTAATAAGCACTTGGCGGTCACTGGAAGACTGGAGTGCCTGGCTGAATAACGAAGAACGCATCACCATCCAGAGTGAGATCGATCTTCTCCTCGGAGAAGAAACTGATTACGCTGCTTACGAAGTATAATTCCCGCCTGAAAAACTGTGCCGCACACCTACAATGTGGTACAGTTTAATGTTGATTTCCCATTGCTCCTCTGTTGGTTTTTTTTTCTGAAACAGTTACCCTCAATGGCAAACAATCACGTTTTATCAGAAACATTTGTTCTTCCTATTTGTCTTTTTGTTTTGATTCGATTCCTCTCTTAGTGTAGTTTAGGAATCTTCGTTTTTTTGCCATACCACTTATTCATTTAACTGTACCGAGGCACAAACTCAATGATATTTGAAGGTGTTAAGCTTATGGTCGTTGGCATGACAACAGTCATGCTCTTTCTCCTCCTGATGATTCTATTTATCAATGTAGTTGCTATGCTGACTCGAGGTGTCACTGCCCGGGAGTTGGATGCAATTGAAGAAGAGAGGAAACTCCAGGCCCTAAACAGGAAAAAAGCAAAAGAGGCAACCTCCCAAGATGCAGATGAGGACATCGCGGTTATTGCTGCGGCTGTTGCAGCCTATGAGGTTGAACGTTTCGCTCAGGCATAGCTGTGCAGCTTGAACGACTACAATTCTTCAGCATATTTATCAGTCAAAATTAAGAGTATTCACACTTAAAAATCCTAAAGCGAGGAGAAGAACGGTGAGTAAAAAGGTTATTCAATTCATGGACACGTCTTTTAGAGACGGTTTTCAGTCTGTCTTTGGTGCTAGAGTATTTACTGATGACTTTATGCCCGCCGTAAAGGCTTCTGTAGATGCGGGGATTACCAACATCGAGGCTGGTGGTGGTGCACGTTTTCAGAGCTTATTCTTCTACTGCGGAGAATCAGCGTTCGATATGATGGACCGATTCAGAACCGAAGTAGGCCCTGATGTCGCCCTGCAGACTCTGGCCCGTGGGATCAATGTCGTGGCGCTGAGCCAGTGCCCACGTGATATCATCGACCTGCATGCCAAAATGTTCAAGAAGCACGGCATGACCACCATTCGAAATTTCGACGCCCTCAACGACGTCCGCAACCTCGAATACTCCGGTGAACGTATTGCTCACCATGGTCTGAATCATCAGATCGTTGTTACCATGATGGAGTTGCCCCCCGGTTGTTCAGGCGCACACACCCCCGATTTTTACATGGATCGCCTGAAGCAGATCCTGGATGCAAACATTCCTTTCCACTCAATCTGTTTTAAAGATGCTTCCGGTACTTCAAACCCCACAAAGGTCTATGAAACACTGAAAGCCGCTAGAAAAATTGTCTCTGAGGACACCATCCTCTGGTTCCATACCCATGATACCGCAGGTCTTGGTATCTCCCAGAACATGGCTGCCGTTGAAGGTGGTGCCACCGGCATCGACCTGGCAAAATCTCCGGTCAGTGGTGGAACCTGTCAGCCGGATATTCTTTCCATGATGCATGCCATGAAGGGTACAGACTATACCCTGGACCTCGATTATGAAAAGATCATCACTGCTTCAGATGAATTTGAAGAAGCAATGAAAGACTATTTCTTCCCACCGGAAGCAAAAATGGTATCACCAAAGGTGACCCTGTCACCGATGCCTGGTGGAGCACTCACCGCCAATACCATGATGATGCGTGATACCGGTACCCTGCATCTTTATGGTGACGTTATTAAAGAGATGTCTGAGGTGGTTGCCCGGGGTGGTTTCGGAACTTCCGTTACCCCTGTTTCCCAGTTCTACTTTCAACAGGCCTACCTCAACGTTACCCAGGGTAAATGGAAGAAGATAAATCCGCGCTACGGCAACATGGTCCTCGGTTACTTCGGTCGCACCCCGGTACCTGCTGATCCGGAAATCGTCAAAATCGCCTCAGAACAGCTTGGAAAACCAGTCTTCACCGAAGATCCACTCGATATTCTTGAGCCGGGAATTCCCAAGGCCACTAAAATTTTGGAAGAAAACAATCTGCCGGTCAACGATGAAAATATCTTTATCATTGCCAGCTGTGAGCAGAAAGGACTGGATTTTCTCCAGGGCAACGCAGTCACTAATGTTCGAAAACTTACCGATGAGCCACCGGTCGATAAAAAAGCCGCTGGCAAAAAAGGAGCGGCTGCTGCCGCCTCTATCGGCCCACGGGATTACACCATCACAGTTAACAACCGACCCTACAATGTTACCGTTTCAGAAGCGGGTGGAATCCAGGCAGCTCCTGCAGGCGCACCGGCTGCTGCACCTGCGCCCGCTGCTGCACCGGCAGTCGAAGGAACTGAGGTAGAAGCCCCGACTCCCGGCAACATCGTCAAGATTCTGGTTGACGTCGGCGCGAGTGTCACCGTAGATCAGCCTCTCGTGGTCATGGAAGCCATGAAAATGGAATCCGAGGTGAAATCACCTTGCGCCGGTAAGGTCCTCGCTATTCACATTGCTACCGGCGATACTGTCCAGACCTCTGACCCACTCTTCACCATTGGTTGATGCGGAGTAACTCTTCAGGTTCCCGGATCTTCGGTTCGGGAACCGTCACTTCTTGCTCTTATCGGGATAGTATTATGAAAATCAGAATTTTCATGCCTCTTTTGCTGGGGGTACTGTTGTCCTGGACCTCTTTTGCCCTAGCAGAAGACGGTACCATTTCAATAGTCTCTCCGGCGGACGCTAAAATCAAACGAATTCTCGTTCAGCCGAATGATTTTGTGTATAGCGGCGACGAGATTGCAACCCTGAAAAAAGAGGATGGTGCAGTTTTCATCCTCAAAGCTGGGTCATCCGGAAAAATTACCGAAATTAACGTAAAGGCTTACCAGAAGATCCTCAAAGGTGACGTACTTGGCACCCTGGTAGCTTCACCGATAGTCGTCGACCAACCAGCTACCACCGTAAGCAAAAAGTTGCCACCGATTTCCGAACTGCTCGGTGACCTTTTTAAGACCACGGGGGTCTATGGCATAATTGATGGACAAATGAACAAGGACTGGACTGTGGGTATTGGCCGGATTCTTATGATTGGCGTCGGTCTGCTTCTTCTTTTCCTTGGCATATTTAAAAAGTTCGAACCGCTTCTCCTTGTTCCAATCGGATACGGCGCGATCCTTTCCAATATCCCCCTGGCAGGGATTGCAGACCCTGGTGGAATTTTAACCTATATCTACGATGTGGGTATAACCACCGGTATCTTTCCCTTGATCATTTTCATGGGTGTCGGCGCATTGACCGATTTTGGTCCGATGATTGCCAATCCCAAAACCATTTTGCTCGGTGGAGCCGCTCAGTTCGGAATCTTTACTACCCTACTTGGTGCTCTTTTCCTTTCCGACATGGTACCCGGCATTAACTTTTCCCTCCCTGATGCAGCTGCCATCGGCATCATTGGCGGCGCTGACGGGCCCACAGCAATTTTTCTTTCCAGTCAATTATCTCCTCGTCTATTGGGGTCTATTGCTATTGCTGCATATTCCTACATGGCTCTCGTTCCTCTCATTCAGCCGCCAATTATGAAATGGCTGACCACTGAAGAAGAGAGGCAGATTAAGATGGTGCAAATGCGGCATGTTTCGAAACTGGAAAAAATTATCCTGCCGCTATTAGTACTTGGAATTTGTGCGACACTCTTGCCTTCGGCGGCACCTTTAATCGGTATGTTCATGCTGGGTAATCTTGCCAAGGAATGTGGCGTTGTCGACAGACTCTCCGACACCATCAAAAATTCACTGATGTACACAGTTACCATCTTTCTCGGTCTCGGTGTCGGCTCGAAATTATCCGCATACAAGTTTCCTAATCTCGAGACCCTTGGTATTCTAGCACTTGGCATGA
>WTAT01000578.1 GCA_013139415.1 Desulforhopalus sp. | reverse complement strand
TAGAGGGCTTCTGAAGAATATTCTGAACTGAAAATCGGATGATCGGGAAGAGATTACTGCCACAGACTTACGACTGTTTTGAACTTTCAAGAAAGCCATAAGCAACATATAAGCGCGGTGTTTCAATATAATCTAAAACATCGCGCTTGAGTTAGGCGCCTAAAAGGGGGTCAAAAAGGGGGTCAAGTCCGCTTTTGACCTTTCACTATCTTCTTCTTTATAATCTCGATTTCTTTTAGCAGATATTTGTCCCTTTCGTAACGCACTTTCACCCTCTGAACCACACTACTCACAGTACTGTAGTTAGTAATTCCAAATTCCTTACCGACACTTTGCAAGGTTTTACAGCAGAATCGGCGGACTAGGTAAATAGCAATATCTCTTGGAAGGTTTTCAGTACCTCTTTTGGACACCAAAAGTTGTCCTCTGGAAATCCTGTAATGCTCACAAACACATGCAATTACCCTTTCCGCGTCCAGTGCAAGAGCCTTCGACTCCGGAACCTCCTGCCTGTTTACCAACTCAAAGAACTTTTCCTGGATAAAATTTTTAAATGAAGTACAGCCAAGTATCGACGGCATATTTTTCAGCGAATAAAATTTCTCAATCTCTTGAGAATCACCCATAGAGACAAAATCAAGGTAGGCTGACTTTTGCCTGCTCTTTACCTGAGTGAGTTGGCTGACCAACGCGTCTTTTTGCAACCACGACCATTTCTTTGCATGCGACAAGTAGCCCTTATGACTGCTCCATGGATAGTTATCAATACTTTTGACAATCCCTGCCTTCAGCGGATTTCTATGTATGTATCGTAGAACCTCCAACAGATAGCTATCCTCATCAACAAGTACAGCCTTATACCGCCCCCGGAACAGTTGTCCTTCTTTTGTATTGTGGCGATTGAATCGTTGGGTATACACTCCGTTTACGTGACGCATACAACGAGACAGATTTCCATCAGGAGTTTGAACTAATAAATGATAATGGTTTGGCATTAGACAATAAGCCGAAATTCTCATATTCCATAGTTCAAACGCCTCTTGCAGAACATTGAGAAAGGTTTCACGGTCTGTGTCGGTAAAAAATATTTTTTCACTCCTCCTGCCACGGTTCATCACATGGTACCAGGCACCGGGATATTCTAATCGTAATGGTCTAGACATGTTTCATGTTGTAGCACAAGACGTTGATAAAGTCAAAAGCGGACTTGACCCCTTCCTTCCTTCTTCCTGACCCCTTCCATGACCCCTTCCACCCTTCCACGGATACATATGGATTCTTGTAATTTGGAAAACCACAAGAGGGACACTCCTTGATTTTCAGTACATCAACCAGCCTTGTCTGATGTATTGAAAATCAAGGTGCTATAAATATACTTCTTGAGATAATCAGGATTTAGCGATGCACTCTGCTGGACATGAAGCGATGGCCTCGTCAACACAATCTTCATCCCCATCTGCACCATCGATAACAACAGCTTTTTCGGTGTCTTCGTCCATAGCAAATACCGAAGGACAGGCTTCCACACATGCTTCACACCCTAAACATTCATCTTCATCAATTTCTATTTTTGCGGCCATGTTGTTCTCCTTTCTGGTCTTTTTTAAAAGAGCTTTCATTAGTACTTCCGGATGTAAGTCCGGGTAGCCTGATGATGCAATGTATCCTTGCACTTTTGCAAACAGTGGAAAAATACAAGGAACATACTACATCATCGAACGCCATATAACGAGTCGTTTCGGGTATCGTCTTGCCTGTAAACACATTCGAGGTTTTACTTTCCGGCCATCATCGCCTCAATGACTTCCTCGACCGTACCTGTGGGCTTGATATCAAATTTTTCCACCAATACCTTGGCTACATCAGGTGAAAGGAAAGCCGGCAGCATGGGTCCAAGTCGGATGCCTTTTCACCGAAAAACAGAAGGGCCAGGAGCACGGCTACCGCCTTTTATTCATACCAGGCAATATCGTAGGAGATCGGCAGCTCGTTGATATCTTCCAGACCGAAAACTTCTTTCAGCTTCCGGGCAGTAACAGCAAGAGAGTAGGAATCGTTGCACTACCCAGCATCAAGTACACGGGGATGACAACCCCGTGCGTTGTTAATTCTCGCTTGTTATCAACATATTAAGTCTACGCCCACAGAATTGGCTGAGTTTCATACGTAATCAGGAAAATTAATAAGTCCTGGAGGTTGGCCATTGTTAAATCAAATATGTGGAGAAGAGTGGTCTGGATCAACCTGCTCACGGTAGCTGTGTATAACCTGCTTAAAGTCTTCCCAGGTGTCTTTCTTTAAAGCCGGATTTCGCAGCAAAGCAGCAGGATGGTAGACTGGCATGACCCGTCTGCCGTTCCACTCTATCCATTTTCCCCGAACTTTACTAATCCTGTAGGAGTCGTCATTGAGTAGTTTTTTGAGGGACGTTGCACCCAGGGTGATGATGATTTTGGGGTCGACGAGTTCTATCTGCTCATACAGGTAGCCAATACATGTTTGTACTTCAAAATCGGTGGGAACCCTGTTGTTTGGGGGGCGGCATCGTACAATATTACTGATAAATACATGATCATCTCTGGTAAAACCGCATGCCTCCAGAATTTTGTCCAGAAGCTGGCCGGACTTCCCAATAAAGGGCCTTCCCACCCTGTCCTCATCGGCCCCCGGCGCTTCACCGACCAGAAATATCTCCGCGGCCGGGTTACCCTCTCCGAAAATCACATTATTTCTGGTACTGTGGAGCTCACAGTTGCTACAGGTAACTATTCTGGATTTTAAATTTTCCATGATGCGCCTGACCCCTCAAAATAATTGCTCACAAATTCGAAGGACCGAACATCGGTGATAAGTAATCGCTTCGTAAGGCCATCCTAATATTTCCACAAAATCCTCCCATCTTTCAGCAGTTCCCAGCAACCTATCTTCTTTTTTCCAGGTTTTCCAGAGAAATTTCCCTTGTTACAAGCTGCCCCAACAAGTCA
>WTAT01000540.1 GCA_013139415.1 Desulforhopalus sp. | reverse complement strand
CTGCAACTAAGCAACTTTACCTACGGAACCAAAAAGAATTTTTAGCCCCGATTGACTTAACCAAGCGATGGCTGGGAAACACCCCAGCCATCGCCATCAACCACCTGAGATAGCGGGGAAAACGTCTATTTCATCTTGATCTTTCACCAGATCACTCTTTTTTAGAACCTTTCCCCCACGAATGGCAATGATGCCACCAAGCTCAATACCCGATTGTGCAGTACATTGCTCTAACACTGTCGCCAGGGTTTCATATTTTTCAAGACATACCTCTATCCTGCCGATATCTGAAAGTTTGAAATTGACACTTACCATTTCCTGGCCAGCGCAGACTCTTCGTCAGTAATGTCCATGACCTCCCCGGTCTCCGGCTGTGCTTCTTCATAAAAGGTTTCAGAAAACCGGTAGTCGAGAGCTGTGATACCTGCGTCGGTATTAAATTGATGCTCAATCCTGAGTGTTTCTTTGACGATATTATCAAATTCTTCTTCACTGATGTCCACACCATAACGAAATCGCACCAGGTCCAGCAGCGGCATCATATCATCTCTTACTGAATATCGAACAAAGTTGCACATCCCCATCGCATCCATACGTGAACCAATTAGCTGGAATTTTTTTGACAGAGCCACCTTGCCTTCCTTGCTGGTGGGCACTTCTTCGTCACGCAGAGTAAAACCGAAGGTATGGTCTGCGCCCATGGGAGAAGACAAATAGGTCATGGCCATCCCTTTGGTGCCCCGGGGTTCGTACGCCGGAATCGCCTGACCGAGAACATGGGGGGCATGACGGACGCCAAGCACCTTGGCTGCAATCTTACAACCAGAAGCAAGTATGCGACCAAGTGGAGTTAAGTCTCTCACTTCCTCCATCAGAGCAATTGCCGCTTCAGTATCACCAAATTCGGCCAAGCCCGCCTCCATGGCCACCCCGATGGCCGCACCTACATCAAGAGTATCAACCCCGGCGTCATTGGCAATACGGTTCAGGGTAGCTATGGTGTCGAGATCCTTGAGACAGAGATTAGAACCCATCAGGGCTATTGTTTCGTACTCCACCGGCGAACAAAGTAATTTACCGTCTTTATCTGGATAAACGTTGGAACACTGGATAGCACATGGGTGCATACAAGCGTGTTGGGTCTGCCCTTCTCCGCCGCGCTCTTTAATGGTGTCATACATGGACTGGGCGTTGATTTTTTCCGCCCCTTCCATTACACCATGCCTGAAATTCTGGGTCGGCAGCACTTTCAAGGCCTGACAGATATCGACCATTGCCGCCGTACCGTATTTGGTAAATTGTGACGACACCGGATTTTCCTTGAGCAACTGAACAATTTTCCTTGTTCCAACCTTAAAAGCATCCTGATCTTTAAATTCGGGCTTGACCTCCCCATCGTTTAAAATCACCAGAGCAATAATCTTTTTAGATGCCATCACCGCCCCAAGTCCACCGCGTCCGGCATAACGTGAGCAGACTCCATGGGGATCGGAACATGCAAGACCAGTGGCGTATAATAATTTTTCGGCGGTAGGCCCAATGGTAATGCAGCCGGCCTTGATACCAAACCTGTCACTTAACAGTTCGGACTTTTCATAAACGCCCTTACCGGCCAGGATTTCGCCATCAACAAATTCCGTTTGCTCCTTGCCGATAACAACAATCTTCCATCCGGCATCAGCTTCAGGAGCGTCTTCAAGGGCAATACAGCGCAGACCTTGTTGCGCCATTCTCACACCGACAATCCCTCCGGCATTACTCTCCTTGATGCCTCCGGTAAGGGGACTTTTACCACCGATGCTCAATCTATCAGAGCTGGAAACAATTGTACCACTCAGCGCGCCATTGCAGAAAAAGAGCTTATTCTTCTTGCCAAATGGGTCACAGGTCGCCGGAACCTCCCTACTGACCATACGGGAAGAAAGCGTCCGCCCTCCCAGAAGAAATACATTCGAGTTGAATACCTCCGTTTTTGTTTCGAAGGTGGCAGTATTGATGCGTAAAATTGAAAACATAGTTTTCTCCGTTAGAAACTTTTTGAACAATTCTTGTATAATTTTAAAAGACTGATTTCAGTATGATAGCAGATTACGGTTTTATACCATACAGTCAGTTGACGGCAATACTTCGACGTGACTTACTGTAGACAAAGCCACCATCTGCATTGTGTGCAATCATTGTATACACCTAAAAATATGCTACCCCCTCCAGCGTGTCAAGAGTTTTTCTCGCTACTACACAGTTATATCGGTGCAAACGGTGTACCTAAGAGAAAAGGTGAATATACAAAAAAACCAAACCATGAAACGGCACCGGGCATTGCACCGAGCCGCCAACAATTTTTTGAATAAGACAATAATTAAATAGAATCGTTCAGCGGTCGGATTACACTATTCGTCTGGGTTATACCATCTCAACCGCAAAGCATTGCTGACTACCGAAACTGAGCTAAGCGCCATGGCAGCACCGCCAATCATCGGATTAAGGGTTGGGCCGCCGAAGATGGCTAACAGTCCTGCCGCCACAGGAATTCCGACCACATTATAGGCAAAAGCCCAGAAAAGATTCTGGCGAATATTCCGCATGGTCGCCCGGCTGAGTCCGATGGCCCGACCGACCCCGGCCAGATGGCCGTTCATCAAGACAATATCAGCCGATTCCACAGCGACATCGATCCCAGTGCCCATGGCAATGCCGACATCTGCCCTGGCAAGAGCAGGAGCGTCGTTTATACCATCCCCGATCATGGCAACGATCTCACCCTCCTGCTGTAATCTAACAACTTCCTCTTCCTTATTATCCGGCAGGACACCGGCCACAACCTGCTTTATTCCAGCCTGCTGAGCCACTGCGTTAGCTGTTTTCTTATTGTCTCCGGTGAGCATAACCACTTTAATTTTCATCGCCTCAAGATCCTGGATGGTTTTCTTTGCTTCGGCTTTCAATGGATCGGCAATAGCCAACAAACCGGCAAGCGTCTTATCGACGGCGAGATATAAAACCGTCTTGCCCTGGTCGGACAACTCGCTCGCCTCCTTTTGCACCTTATCCGTCAAGCCATCGATTTTATTTTCCCGGAGAAATTCTATATTGCCGAAAAGAAGATCATATCCTTTGCCATCCAATTGAATAGACGAGGCAATACCCCGGCCAGGGGTTGCCGAAAAAGATTGTGGCTCGGGTATAACACACCCTCTTTTTGCTGCTGCAGTAATAATTGCTTCAGCAAGGGGATGCTCCGAATGACTCTCCGCTCCGGCAGCAAAGTTCAGCAGCATGGTGTCATCGTAGCCCGCAAGAGGATGGATATCGGTCACCTCAGGGCTGCCGAGGGTCAGCGTTCCGGTCTTATCAAAGACCACACAACTCACCTTTTGGGCCAGTTCCAAAACCTCCCCACTTTTCACCAGTACGCCCAACTGGGCCCCACGTCCGGTCCCGACCATGATGGAGGTTGGTGTAGCAAGGCCCATGGCGCAGGGACAGGCAATCACCAGCACGGCTATAAAAATACGTAAAGAAAAACTGAATTCGGCGTCGCCAAAAAAAAACCAGCTCAATCCGGCCAGCGAGGCAATAACTATCACGGTCGGCACAAAATAGAGACTGATACGATCGGCAAGACTGGCTATCGGGGCCTTTGTCCCTTGCGCATCCTGTACCAGTCTCACAATACGGGCAAGCATAGTATCCCGTCCGACCTTTAGTGCCTTCATAGTTAAGGCACCGTTTTTGTTGAGCGTCCCACCAAACAGATCATCCCCATTTCGTTTCATAACCGGCATACTCTCACCGGTGAGCATTGATTCGTCTACTGCTGATTCCCCGTCGATGATCGTCCCATCCACTGGGATTCTTTCTCCTGGCCGGATCAGGATACGATCATTAACCTGTATTTCTGCCACAGACACCAGACGCTGCCCGTTCTCGTCGATTAACGTGGCTGTCTCCGGGGCCAGTTGCAGCAGCTGCCTGATGGCATCCGTGGTTCTGGCCTTCGACCGAGCCTCCAAATATTTCCCCAGGGAAACCAAAGCAATCAGCATGGCCGCCGATTCAAAATAGAGATCGTGGGCGCGGGCGATTGGATCAATCCCAAGGCTAATTTCCACTAAATTCCAGGTGGAATATACAAAAGCCGCCCCGGTACCGATGGCAATAAGAGAATCCATATTTGGGCCCCCTCTGAGGAGTGCCGGGATACCGTTCAGATAAAAATTTTTACCAAAATAGAAAACGGGCAGAAGCAGCAGAAACTGAATTGCTGCGTGGGTGAAAGGTGAATAATCGGGGTGCACTATTTCCGGCAGGGTAACGCCTACCATATTGGCCATCGACAGACACAAAATAAGCAGCGCCAGGATGAAGGCAGGAAGGAGTCTGTTCTTCATGGCCTGCAATTTATCGAAAGCCTCTTGCACATTACCGGCATCATCTGACTCCACCGTCACGACTTCTGCGGAAAAACCAAGACCAGCTACAGCCTCTTCTATTGCAGTTATGGTAATTGTAAGTGGATCATAGTCAATTTTAGCCTTTTCAGTGGCCAAATTCACCGAACAATGGGTAACCCCTTCCAGGTTGCCGACCACTCGTTCAATACGCGAAGAGCAGGCCGCACAATGCATTCCCTTAATATTGGCTTCAAAGTTTTCTATTGTCATAACGGAGAGAAAACCATAGAGAAAATTTAAGTATTCCCTTCAATATTTACATAAGGATATTCATGATAGTTATTTCGATCACAAACAGCCACTGGATAATTATGAAATTAAGCATATACCCCATGTAAATCAATCGTGCGCTACCCTGACGGGATGCCGCACCGAGCCAGTAAAATGTATGAAAATATGCGCGAGGTTAATCCCTAAATCAGAAATAAACAACGGATCCCATAGGGGCTGGTTGTTTATAAACGGATCATTTGTAATTGGTGATATGATGTTGAAACCGCTTATGTATTCCCCTAATGATCAAGAATATTCAGTGTTTCCTTCTGGTCTTCCAGCCATTATCGACGCCCATATACATATTTTCCCACGGAGCATTTTTTCTGCGATTTGAAAATGGTTTGATGATAATGGCTGGCGAATCAGATATCAAATTTCCACTTCCGAGGTTTTTGAGTTTTTGTTGTCCCACGGCATAGAGCATATCATCGCATTTCAATACGCTCATAATCCTGGAATAGCACGTGTGTTGAACAAATTTTGATGACAGAGAGATAAGACCAGGAGTTGGTGGCCATGTGCCTATTTATAAAGGAGTTTACGTGGAAACCAGAGCAGGGGCAACAATGGATTTGGCAGATGCAAAAATGTTTTAACATCTGTCTGAACATTTTTTTATCGCCACTTTTGGTAACATATCGTATGTGTGGTATTTGGGGAGAATTGAGCCAGTTTTACAACTCCTGTAAGGGTTGGCGCCATTGTTGTGATAATTTCAGACAGGTCATATGTTAACGGAAAACACTTCGCGAAAATCGGTGTTTACTGTGCATCACTTTGGGTTTCGTCGTTTGCCGTGCTCTGTCCCTG
>WTAT01000099.1 GCA_013139415.1 Desulforhopalus sp. | reverse complement strand
GACATCGATGCCAGCATCTTCAATGAGTAGCACTTTCTGTTCATGCGGGGTAATGAGTGGCGGTCCATTGGACGGATAAAGCACTTTGGTGGGGTGCGGATTGAAGGTGATGACGATAGATTCACCTGCCATGGCCTCGGCCACTTCCTTGACACGTTGAAAGAGGCTCAAGTGTCCAATATGTACACCGTCGAAGTTGCCAATGGTGATCACTGGGTTGCGAAACGACCGCTTGATATTGTCTATGCCATCAATCACTTCCATGGGAATGATATGAACCTCCAGCTTCTCGCAGTTTGGCCACAAATTAGACCAATTTTACGGCTTGACAAAGAAAGAGTGTAAGAATACATTAACTCTTCTCTACAGGCAACACCATTTTTGACGTGCCGAAGTGGCGGAACTGGTAGACGCGCATGGTTCAGGGTCATGTGGGTATTAGCCCGTGGGAGTTCGAGTCTCCCCTTCGGCACCAAAGAGGATTTTTATCTAACGGTCTCGCATAGTTGCGAGGCCGTTTTTTTTGAATATGCAAAAATATGCAATTTTCGTACGGCATTCGTACCGGCCGGGCACGGCATCTCCAATGCTCATGACGAGCCTCCCAACAGTAGCTGCCCGTTTAACTCCACATTCATTGAAGTCGCCCCCTCACCGACTTGCCTCCACACGCAAGCCCTCCTTCGGTGCGCCTTAGGCCGTAGGGCCTTCAACACTATCGTCGATCGTTACCAATGGTTGCAGGGAGTTACGGGATGATATCCTCTTGGGACTTTGTCCAAAATCCGATGTTGGACAGTTTGTGGACAAACCGAGCAGTGCCTCTTCGAGCCCGTGACGCCCCTCCCCTGGAACCCAGTGGCCGTATATGTCCACCGTTATAGAGATGGAGCTGTGGCCCAGTTGCCTCTGTACATACGCCGGCTCTGGTGTGCCATTAGCATGATGGGGTACCTGGTTGGATTCTAGTCAAATTAGGGGCGGACTGAGAAGTCTTAGGATTATAATCCATCATCGAATTTCACAGCAGATTTTCTTGCTCGTTGAAATCCCTCAGATAACTGTCAAACGTGCCCTTACTAAGAAAACCTTTGTCTACCCGGAAATGGATGTATTCCAATTGCTTTCTCAACAGACTCAATTGCTCTGCCAGTTTCTCGTTTTCTTCATTACACTCATCCAACTCCAGCTGGGCTCTCTCCAATAGAGCCTTTTTCTCTTCAAGCAGCATAGTCTGATCAATATTCTGATCGGCAAAATGCCGATACACCTGGTTTATTCGGGAAACATAGTTAGCCTGGGTGCTGGTTGCGTAGTCTGAATTTTTTAAATACGTCATGTACTTTTCTGCCACCTCTTTGGTGACATTGCAGATGTTCCTCATCTGATATTCCTGACGAAGATGCTCAGCGAAGATGCTCTCCCGTTAGCTCCAGGAAAAGACGGCGTCAGGAACCGTAACGGTCTTGACAATCTTAGTAAGAATCAGACCACAACAATGAGGAGCTCAATATAGGAACGGGAAAGTCGAATCCGCCCTGTCAACTTTACCGCCAAATCTGGGAAGGGGGCAAGACGCAATCACTCGCCTCAAGATTTTGGGGGTTCATTGGAGAGGGACAAAAATGTTGGAAAGTTGTTATTTAAAGTCGCAGCGGGTTGGTAGAGAATTTAAACTTATAACGCTCAATGTTGATTTAGGAGCAAGCGCCAGGTTGTGCCAAGTCCACTGAGATCAGAACCTACATAAATAGTTCTGCAAATTCGCTGCCGGACTCCCGGCCATCTGATAATCAGGCTATTTTCTGTAAGAACCTGCAAGAGCCGTGATCAGCTTTAGTTGCTGGCGCGGCTCTTTTGCGTGGTGATTACAGAAAATGGATTATCAGATGGCCGGAACGTAGAACGCGAGCGTAAACGGGCTAGGTAATCAGAAACATCCTACTGATCCCCGGCTTGTGGCAAGTGAAGGTCTCTTAGAAGACATATCCGACCAACGCTTCCCATTTTTCTGCAGAACTTCTCATCTGCGGTTACAAGGGTCCCCTTAATCTCAAAGGCTACGGCCAGATAAGAGGCATCATAAAAGGTCACCGCGTGCTGTTCCATCCAAGCGAAACATCGCTCGATGATGGTATTACCCAGATCGACACTTTGAATTCCTAAGTCAAGAAGAAGAGTCATTTTCTCTATGGCTTCATCTTGAAGTTCTCGACCCAGGAAGTTCCCCACTTCATACTGCCAAAGCGAAGGGGCAACAAGCTCAGTTATCCCAGCCGCCCAAGTGTCCAAAAGTTTCAAGGCTATGCTTTGATCGGTCTCTTGTTCTTCCCCCAACACCCACTTGAGAATTACGGAGGCATCTATGACATATCTTTCCATTTAGTGAGATCTCCGATCTTTTGCCAAGCCTTCTACAATTTCCCGGTTTGAGAACCTCTTTTTGGACGAGGGAGTGGCGTGGAGTTTTTCTAGAACTTTCTTCCGTCTAATCAATTCTAATTCCTTGCGAAGAGCCTGGTTGACAACCTTGCTCCTTTGCCCTAAAGGAACTAAGCTTTCCAGATCACGTGAGACGTCTTCTTCAATAATGAAATTTAATTTACGGGTTGATCTCCCCATTTTTTACTCCTAAATAGTACTCTACAATAATAAGTATCTAT
>WTAT01000325.1 GCA_013139415.1 Desulforhopalus sp. | reverse complement strand
TCTGGTGAAGGTGGCTGTCCTTTCAGATATTCATGGTAACCTTGAGGCGCTTGAAGCGGTGCGTGCTGATCTTGAGCAGCAGGGTGCGGATCGGGTGATTTGCCTGGGCGATATTATAGGCTATGGTCCAAATCCTGAGGAGGTTGTTTGTCGGCTGCGGCAATTGGGCTATGCATCTGTGCTTGGCAATCATGAATTTGCCCTTATGGATGAGCGGGGCAGGAGGTGGTTCAATTTTCAGGCAAAAGAAAATAACGTTGAGACTGAAAAATTATTGTCAGATAAAAACAAAGACTATTGCTGCAGTCTGCCGCTCTTTCTTGAATTTGAAAATGCGCATTTTGTTCATGGGTATCCTCAGGCTTCGGTTTTCCGCTATCTGGACAGGCAGTCGGATGAAAAGATAGCCACCCTTTTTGCTTCGACTTCGGCGTCTATCTTTTTTCTTGGACACACTCACAGGCTAGAGCTTGTGACCGGTAAAAAAGGCGTGATTACCCGTAGAAGCTTGGGGCAGGAAACGGTGTTGTTGGAACCGGAGAAAAAATATATTATCGGTTGCGGCAGTGTTGGACAACCAAGAGATGGTGATAATCGTGCTAAATATCTTTTATGGGACTGCCTAAATCACCAGCTGGAGGTACGGTTTGTCGACTATGATATTAAGACGACCATGGAAAAAATAAGAAAACGGGGGTTCCCGAAAATTTACGCGCTACGGCTGCAGTAGACAATGAATAGAATCGGTAGATATGAGGTGATAGGCCGTCTGGGGCGTGGTGGCATGAGCACCGTTTATAAGGCTAAGGCTCCAGTTACCGGCCGTCTGGTTGCCTTGAAAATCCTCCAGCCAAGAAACGAGATCTTTGTCGATCTTGTCGGTGAGGCACGTCTGAAGGAAATTTTCATTGAAGAAGCAAAGATCATGGGTAACCTGTCCCATGATCACGTGGCCAAGATCATCGATTGCGACGAGCATGAAGGGCAGCCTTTCATAGTACTCGAATATTTCGCCCATTCCATTGGCGCCTTTATTGGCGAATCATATCGGATCGAGGCTCCTTCACGGGTTATCTCCGCTGCTAAAACAAAATCCTATCTGGTGCAGGCGCTGAAAGGGCTTGAGCGTCTGCATTTCGCCGGAATTGTCCATCGTGATATAAAGCCTTTCAACCTGATGCTTACCAGTGATGATCGGATTAAAATTATCGATTTTGGCTTGTCCCGGGTTCGGGGAGAGGAAAAAATGGCCATTCCCGGTATACAGGTTGGGTCGCCCTATTATGCCGCACCCGAACAGGAGAAAAATCCCAAACAGGCAGATGGTCGGGCAGATCTTTTCAGTCTTGGAGTTATGGGATATCGGATGTTGACAGGTCATCTTGTGGACTCTCGGCAGGGCGGGGTTTTGCCGCCCAGTTCGTTGAACCCCGAAATTGGCCCGGAGTGGGATGAGTGTATAATGAAAACTCTCGCCAGAAATCCGGCCCAGCGTTACGCAAGTGCCCTGGAGATGCGCTTGGCTGTCGAGGCTCTGCCGCTTGCTGCACCACAGAGGTGTGGTGACAGTGATATTCGTCGTTCAAGGGATTTATGGATAGTGCGCGGGGAGATGAGGAGGGAGCCTGGCAGGGTGATGTATAAGGATATCCGGGAAGCGCTCGGCCTTGATGAGTTGCTGCGGCCACTCAGGTATGCCGTTCAGGAATTCGAGGTGGTCGGACCGCTGGTGGCCTTTGAGAAAAACAGCGGTCTCCACTGGCAGCGGCGCGGTGCCGGGTTTACCCTTGACTGGCAGCAGGCAAAGGAATACGTATCTCACCTCAATGACATCAACTGGCAGGGGCGAAACAGCTGGCGACTGCCCACCCTTGAAGAGGTTCTCACTATACTAAATCCACCCCTGCATGGGGTTTCCTGTTCCAGTTGGCCACTCCTGGACGATACTATTCACTGGCTGTGGACCAGTGATCACTGCACCAAAAAACAGACTTGGATGGTCGATGTAGTGGAGAGCTTTTTTGACCGACTTGATAGAGATGGTGTTGCCTCCGTCTGTGCGGTGAGTTCAGCTGAGTGACTTGGCTCCTGTTCAAATCTCTTGCTCAAATTGTCCGGGAGCTAAAAAACTCATCGATTTTTTTCAGGGTGTAGGCGATATCCTCGTGGCTGATGTCGAGGTGGGTGACCAGTCTTGTTGTTCGGCCTGGGCTGATGAGAATATTATTTTTTTCGAGAAAGCCCGCCATCTTTACGGCTTTGTCCGCCTCCATGGTAAAAAAGACCATATTAGTCTGAGCAGGATCCTGTTCCACCTCCAGCTGTTCAAACTGTGACAGTTCTTTGGTCAGGATCTCTGCATGTTCATGGTCGAGTGCCCAGTCGTTGGACATTGTTTTCCAGGGCGTAGATACCGGCTGCGGCAATTATTCCTGCCTGTCGCATGCCGCCCCCAACCATCTTTCTCCATTTTCTCGCCTGTTCTATAAAGCTACTGGAGCCACAGAGCAATGAGCCAACCGGTGCGCCTAGTCCTTTGGAGAGGCAAAGAGATACCGAATCAAAATGTCGGGTGATATCCTGGACAGGGACGCTCTGCTTGACTGCAGCGTTAAAAAGCCTGGCCCCGTCGAGGTGCAGGATGAGGTTCTTATCTTTTACGAAAAGTGCAGCCTG
>WTAT01000050.1 GCA_013139415.1 Desulforhopalus sp. | reverse complement strand
TACAGTCCCCTGCACCGTGACGCTATGACCCCTTTTGCTGTAGGTGATTCCGTTGATCAAAAGATTAACCAAGGCCTGCTCCTGAAGGGTAACATTCATTTCAACAATAATATTATCCGGACAGTCGATGGCCAGATTAACTCCAGCCGCATCCGCTTTAAGCTGACAGCTCTGTATGGCCGCCTCTATGACTGGTCGAAGCGGC
Organism: Desulforhopalus sp.; assembly: GCA_013139415.1. Taxonomy (GTDB): domain Bacteria; phylum Desulfobacterota; class Desulfobulbia; order Desulfobulbales; family Desulfocapsaceae; genus Desulforhopalus_A. Next base: position 3,492 of record WTAT01000050.1, on the reverse strand, counting down.
TCTTTTTCAAGATAGATGTGATCCTGTTTTGACCCTTCTTCAATTCTCGATAACTCCAGAAGATCATCAATTATTGTGGTCAGCCGCTCTGACTGGCGCAGGACAATCTTCAGAAACCTTTCGGCATCCTCGCGAATGTCGAGTGCGCCGTCAAGCAGGGTTTCAACATAGCCACGGATCGAGGTAATCGGTGTTCGAAGCTCATGGGAGACGTTCGCAACGAAATCCCTTCGGACATTCTCCAGTCGCCGGAGTCTAGTTACATCGTTCATCACTACCAGCACCCCGACATTTTCACCTATGCCGTCGCTCAGGGTAACCACATTTGTCTGTAAAAACCTGTCTCCATTTTCATCATGGAGGACTATTTCATCCTCAATAGATTCCTTCGTCGTCAAGGTGTGACTGATCTGTTGCTGCAGGTTGGCGTTTCTGACAATTTGCTGAACTATCTTCCCCGGCGCTTCCTGTCTTTCCACATCAAAGAGTTTCGCCGCGGCATCATTGAGGCTGATGACCCTTTCCTCGGTGTCAATGGCGATGACCGCCTCAACCATGCTTGAAAAAACGGTCTCCAGTTGATTTCTGTGGGTGACGATGGCCTGAATTTTTTCATCCAAAAGTCCAGCCATGCGATCCATGGAGGCGGCCAGTGTAACCACCTCAAGGGAAGCTGTCTTTTTGGCAACGGGCAACATCCTCTCCCTAAAATCACCCTGGGAAAATTGCTTGGCGCTCTTGGTCATCTGTTCCAGCGGCCTACTTACATTACGGGAAATCAGCAGGGTAATAACACCTGCAAGGAGCATAACAGCAACCGACCCCATTCCTACCCGAACCTTGATAGCAGCCAGGGTTTTATCAAGAGTAGCAACCGAGACTGAAGTCCTGAGCACCGCATCCTGGGCAGCCGAAGAAATATTTTCCGAAGATTGCTGCAGAGAAAGCCTAAGCGGAATTGCCACATAGATCAAGTTTTCATCAAGGGTCTTACTGTATCGCCTGGATTTTCCCACCCCTCCGGTAAAAGCTTTTTCAATTTCAAGTCGTTGGCGGTGATTATCCATCACCTCGGGGTTTTCATTCGAATCAGCCACGACACTGCCATCTTCAGAGATGACGGTGATCCGTGTCCCAGACTCTCGACCGGCCTTAACACAATACTGCCGTAGCTGTCCAATCTGCCCATCCAGCAGATAATCGATTACCCTGGAACTCACCAGGTTGGCCCGGGCTTCAAGGTCGGCTTCGGTTTCCTGAAGATAAAACTCCCTAAGCGAGGTGGTGCCATACCAACTGACGGCGATGATAGCGATAAGAATGGTCAGGACATTAGCAGGGAAAATCTGCCAGACCAGTTTTTTAGGTTTAATCATTGATCTACCCCTGGGCCTCTGGAGTGGATCTATAACGGTAGCCTATGCCTCTGACCGTTTCGACCATTTTGTCGTACTCGTTAAGTTTTTTACGTAGACCAAAAATCTGCACATCAATAGCCCTGGGGGTGATGAGAAAATCGTATCCACGGGCGAAATCAATAATCTGTTGACGGGTGAATACCCAGCCAGGCTTGGCAGCCAGAAGAGATAGAATACTGAATTCCGTTGTGGTCAGCTGGACCTCAGTTCCGTTCAGTTTCACTTCATGTCTGCCCTTATCTATCTCCAGCCCGTCGACGACAATTACCGATTGCCTTGACTCATCAGTTTCGCTCTGGTCTGTGAATGATCTTTTGATCACCGCTTTTATTCTGGCAATCAGCACTTTGGGACTAAAGGGCTTGGTGATATAATCATCGGCGCCGCACTCAAGGCCGGCCACCACATCTTCCTCCTCACCTTTGGCAGTCAGCATAATAATCGGGATGGAACGTCGAATATTCGATTCAACCTTTCTCATCGTAGTACAAACTTCCAGCCCACTTATTCCCGGCAACATAAGATCGAGCAGCACACAATCAATTTTCTCGGTTCGTAACCGTTCCAGCGCTTCTTCACCCGAGTCGGCGCATGTCACATGGAACCCTGCCCTGATCAGATTATAGCTGACCAACTGCTGAATACCGCCTCATCCTCAACTACAAGAACATTCACTTTCCCCATAATATGCTTTTTCTTTCTGCTGGTATTATTGCTTCTAACAATTGGCTACGACAAGGCCAAATCTGGCAGGCCCGTCACATCCATTTTCCCCAATGTGCCCATATCGTGTACCATTTTTGGTTCGTCTGCAACCCCTACCCTGTCATTCTAACCATTTCTTAATATTTCTCTAACGAACACATAACAAGCTCCATCTAATGTACCACACATCGAAACTGGAATTTATTTATCAGCTAATGGCTAGTGTTCCGTCAATCTTGAAGTGTCGTATTCGTGTTATTCCCAGACTGAAGGGAGTCTCTGAGCCTTTTCTGCGAAACTGGATTCCCGCCTGCGCGGGAATGACGGCCGGGTAAACGTCATTTTTGGGTTGACACAACACACAACAACTATAAGGAGGTTGTCCGAGAATAGGCATTTTGTTCAAAATCGAGAAATTTTAAAAAAATAAGCACAGCCATATATGTGATATTGCGAGCATTATTTTTTTGGGAATTCCGAAGAGTTGGGGCAAAAGGGCATTCTCGGACAAGCTCCTAGTACACAATTAACCATAGGATTTTAGCGACATGGAACACCATTACACCTTTCTCCACGAACTCACAAAACTCAATAAAAAGCTGCTGCAGCTCAGCAGTATGGTTGAGGAACGCGTTCGCAAAGCGACACAGGTGATTGAATCCATGGATCAAGACGCCATCCATGGCATAATTGTGTCGGATTACCAGGTTGACGAGATGGAGGTCGAAATCGAAGAAGATTGCCTGAAGATCCTTGCACTGCACCAGCCGGTTGCGAGCGATCTCAGGTTCCTGATAGCGGTAATTAAAATTAATAACGAAATGGAACGAATTGCAGATAACGCAGTAAATATTGCCATGCGCGTCGACACTATCTCCAAGTTCAAACATCCGGAAGCAATCTCCTATGATTTTTCAACAATGAGCGACAAGGTCATCACCATGCTGAAAAAAAGTATAGATGCCCTGGTAGCCGGCAATTCCACACTCGCCAAATCAATTTTTCTTGATGACGATGTGGTGGATGCCTGCAGAAACCGCTGTTATGAGGATATAAAAGAAAGGATAAAAAAAGACCCTTCCCACCCGGGCTATCATATCAACACCTATCTCCTGGCTCGCCATCTCGAACGTATCGGTGATCGAGCCGTCAACATTGCCGAAGAAGTCGTCTATTTCGTTGAAGGTAATATCACTCGTTTTCACTAAACTATGATCTTCCTGATTTTCCAACTTAACCTTTTGGGGACTCGATAAATCCAATGATGTATACATACCTGCTTCCCTGTATTCTGCTCATCTCTGTTGGGGCATACTTTATAGGGACTTCCCGCGCTAATGCTGTGGCAGCAACGTCGGGAGGAATAAGA
>WTAT01000431.1 GCA_013139415.1 Desulforhopalus sp. | reverse complement strand
CACAGCTGGTTTTCAACCTCAATCTCCATCGTCTGATATCCCTAAATGGAAACGAAACGTTCGTAATGTCTTACAGTACCGAAAAAAAACAGGTGAAATCGAATGGGATGGAAGTGCTCATTATAAGTTCTAAGCTCTAAGCTTTTAGCATTTGATAATGGAATCACTTAACAACGGCATTAAGGGCGACGGCAAAAAAACCGCCGTGCCTTATGCCGTACGTTCAAAGATAATTCCAAATCTTGGCCTAGAAGAGGTGAACCAGTATAGCCCATAGTGTTGCAAAATCTTAAATCATAACTTGGCCGAAACCGGATTTTTTGTTTATATCCGGCTAGTTGTTCACAAGACAAATGAGCCATTTTTATTGGTGTTATTTGAGCAAATTTGCGCAGCAAAATAAATATGCATATCTCTTCTCACAACAATCTTCGAATCAAAAGCTTCTGGAAACATCTCAATCCCTAAAACACTCTTTTGTTGCTAGGTTTTTGAAGCATCAGCTCATTTAGATTTACAGTAGCAATATAAAATCTGTGTAGGCAAACGTCTGCCTAAGAGATGTACAGAATACCTCAAGTCTGTCCTTAATTCTCCACGTACCCACTGCCCCCTTGACCAGAAGTGATTTCTTCACATATAATTTAAGTAGAAGAATAATATTCAAAGTAAGATAAAGCCAAACCGTATCTAATGGTATGATTATAAAGAAATTACTGAGTTTGTTATTTAACATCATGTTGGGTAAACTTAAATCCAGTGCTAGTCGCAGTTGGCGATATTTTAGGCTGAGTATTGTATAAAGCCACTTTACTTTTTCATCTGATTACAGGAGCTAGAGGGAAAGAAGCGAACGAGTAAAGGTGTCAGTTATGGATTTCATAATTTGGCAAAAAGAAAATCCGCACGGGGAACAGTGTTAGGAGGTGGACCATGTATAAAAAAACAGTTAGTCTTCTGGTATTTGCTTTTGTTTTGTTTTCTGCTCTTGCAGTGCAGGCCGCATCAGTGAAAACACCTGCACAACTCGTAGAAGAAGCGAGAGTAGCGATAAAAGAGGTTTCGGTGGAGGACCTGGAAAACATGATCGACAACGATGAGAAAGTGATCATTCTCGATATCAGGGATCCTAACGAGTATGAGGTCAGCCATATCGCCGGTGCCTTACACATGTCGCGGGGTTTGTTGGATCTGCATGTGCAAGAGATAATACCTGACAAAAATACAAAAATAGTTGTGTATTGAATTTTTGACAAAAGGTCGCCGTTGGCAACCAAAACACTAAATGATTTGGGATACAAAAATGCTGTAAACCTGAAAGGTGGCTTCTACGAGTGGAAGGAAGAAGAATTGCCGGTACATACTGTAGGCAAGGGGTATTACCTGAATTACTAAAGATCATGACAATTCTTTCGCTTCACATAATGCACAAATAATTGGGACCGTGTCAGGCTTCTCACCCCAACAGTAAACTGCCACTCTGTTCTATATTCCCATAGTTGTGAAAAGTAGAGATTGTATGAGATAATGTGAAGTGGCTGTAGGCAAACGCTCGGATAATATGTTTCCTGATAACCCCACCATCTAAAAAATTCATTTCAGTTGCCTTAGCTCACTGATCCGTTCTGGAGGGAAATGACGGTAGAAGGTCGTTCGTCCAATCTCGAGCTGTTTGATAATGTCTGATATGAACGGGTAGTTTTTGGAATCTTTAATCATAGACTCAGCAGTACGGATTTTATCCACAGTCATGCTTGGTGGCCGACCACCTCTACGCCCTCGTTTGTGAGCAGCTGCGAGACCGGCACGGGTATTTTCAACAATCAATTCCCTCTGAAATTCATCAAATGCGGCAGTCACGTGAAAAAACAAGCGTCCCTCTGGTGTTCCTGTATCGATATTCTGGGTAAGAACCTTCAGCTTAATTTTTCGTTGCTCAAGGTCATAGGCGGTGGCAATGATTTGCCTGATGGAACGTGCCAACCTGGACAATTTCCAGACAACAAGCGTGTCCCCCTCCCTCATATATTCTAACGCCGTTTTCAGCTCGGGCCGTTCCTTGTGTGAACCTGATATTTTTTCAACAAATATCCGTCCACACCCTGCCTTTTCCAAAGCATCGGTTTGCATCTGCGGGTTCTGATCCATCGTTGAGACACGAGCATATCCAATTAGCATATTTTTTATTCCAAAAACGATTTTACTTGAGAATAACGGAACAAATGTTTTAGAACATTGTTTTGAAACATAATAATATGTTTTTTGGCTTAGGGTGAGTACAAAAGAATGTATGTTTCAAAAACCTTCGTTTTTAGAACAAAAGAACCTATAGCCCAAACTGATGCAAATACACCCATAGCACCGAAAATAAAGTTTTCAAAATTGAGCCAAACAAGTCACAGTTAACTGGCTCAAATAGCGTTGTTAAATGTGGCTCATTTATCGATGTGATTATAATGTTCGCTGTATATATTTATAACATTTGATTCACACATTATGATAATTGAAAAATCACCAGAAATGAGGCTGTTCTCTCCTGATGGAGAGAGGTTATATCTTACCGCCCAGGAGCGTAAACGGTTTCTTGCCGCATTAGATGAAGAGGAAAGGGAAAACAGAATATTTTGCCAAATCCTGCACTATACAGGCTGCCGCCCTTCAGAAGCCCTTGAGCTTACCCCACGTAGGATCTTGATTGACAGTAAAGACATTGTTTTCCGGTCCCTCAAGACAAGAAAAACAGATGGAAAGGGCAGGGTAAAACAGCCCGAATTTAGGACTGTGCCGGTTCCTGCGAACCTTATTAATATCTTTGACCTAGTGTTTGACATACGTAGACTACTCCGGAGGCAAGAAGGACTCAAAAAACCTTTTTGGACCATGAGCCGGCCAACGGCCTATCGTTTGGTACAGCGGGTTATGGATCGAGCCAAGATCAAAGGAAAACAGGCTACAGGTAAAGGGCTTCGTCACGGTTTTGGTATTGCTCTTTTATCCGGCCCTAAACCTTTGCCTATTCATATCCTGGCTCAACTCATGGGACATAGTAGCTCAAAGACCACTGAAATTTATCTACAAGTTGTCAGTGAGG
>WTAT01000339.1 GCA_013139415.1 Desulforhopalus sp. | reverse complement strand
GTCAGCTGCAATTGATCGAAAACATTTCCTAGGAGCCTGTCCGAGAATGCCCTTTTGCCCAAACTCTTCGGAATTCCCAAAAAATAATGCTCGCAATATCGCATATATGGCTGTGCTTATTTTTTTTTAAATTTCTCGATTTTGAACAAAATGCCTATTCTCGGACAACCTCCTAGGTCTTGAAAGTATCCCGTTTACCGGGATTAGGCGTGAGAGTATGCATCAGCAGAAAAATCAACATATCAAGACATATCTTGTAGAGCAATTCAATCTTCCCCCTGAACAGATAGAGATGTTGTTGCCCAGTTTTATTGCCACTCTGGGTACACATATGCAAAACCTGGAGAAAGCTCTGGAAGAAAATAATCTGGCATCAATAGGTGAGGTTGGACACACCATAAAAGGTGCATTTCTGAACCTTGGTCTTGAGGATTGTGCCAGTATAGCACTTCGAATTGAGGAAAGGGGGAAGGCCGGCGATCATACTACAAATTTTAAACAGCTGGTTGAGGAGTTGCGTCTCAAAATCAGCCCTGTCCTTGAATAAGTTCTTGTCTTCGTGCAAAGTGCTTTCCGGAAAAAGACAGATCCTCTTCCGGAATTGTCTTCTCATTGCTTACCTGGAGAAATCCTGATCTGCTCAAGTAGACGGGTGTGGATGTTGTCAAACCCTCCATTGGAGAGTATTGCTACTACATCGCCTTCCTGAAGGATGGATTTTAGCCGATTCAGAATATCGTCTGTGGTTGGAAAAGCCTCCGCCAGGAGTTCTCTTGTGCTAATTAAGTCTGCTGCCAGTCTGGCAGCGGAGAATAGTTCCTCTTTTGCTAACCCTTCAATGGGCGTCGGTTCCCTCAGTAAGATGAGATCAGCTGCGTCAAACGCGCCGGCGTAATCGTCCTGGAAAATGGCCCGTCTCGATGAGTTTGTTCTCGGTTCAAATACTGCCACCAGCCGCCGGTCGGAATAACCGCTTTTGAGTGCCGCCAATGTCTCCCGAACGGCGGTAGGGTGATGAGCAAAGTCATCAATGACGGTGATTCCTCTTTCGATACCTCGTACCTCCTGCCTTCTCTTCACACCAGCAAAACATGTCAGTCCCTTGTTGATGGTCGAAGGAGGCACGCCCAGGTGATGCATAATTGCACAGACGGCGAGACTGTTGAGGCAGTTGTGTCTGCCGGGAAGCCCAACAGTCATTGTGGCCCATGGGGTACCGGCTTTAATAACATCGAAATGGCTGATCGCATTTTCGACCCTTATATTATCTATGGACCAGGTGAAAGAAGGATCGAGTCCGTAGCTTTGTACTGCACAGGGAGCCTCTGCCGCGATTTCAACAACATTTTGGTCATCAAAATTTGCAATCAGCAGGCCGTCATCCGGGAGGAGGGCGACAAATTTTTTAAAAGATCGCTTAATTGCTTCAAGATCACTGAAGATGTCGGCATGATCGAATTCAACAGAGGTAATGACAGCAACCTTGGGGCGATAATGGAGAAATTTTGATTCTTTGTCAAAAAAGGCCGTATCGTATTCATCTCCTTCAGCGATAAAATGCTCACCATTTCCGAGCCGAAAATTAGTCCCGAACTGACCGACGATCCCACCAATCATAAAGGAGGGATCGAGACCTGCATGATAGAGGGCAGTTGCCAGCAGCGAACAGGTAGTGGTTTTCCCGTGGGTGCCGCTAATAACCAGGGAGGTTCGAGACTGTATATAAAAATGAGAAAGGGCCTGGGGAAAAGAGAGGTACGGAATATCCAGTGTCGCAAGCGCCTTGGCTTCCGGGTTTTTTCGGGTAATAACATTACCGACAATAACGAGATCCGGAGCAGGGTTGAGGTTGTCAGCACTGTAACCGCTGCCGACGGGGATGTTTAAATCACTCAGAAAAGTTGACATGGGAGGGTAGACCTGACTATCGCTGCCGGTAACCTTGCAGCCAGATGTCTGGAGCATGCCGGCAAGAGCTGCCATGCCAGTGCCGCAGATCCCCATAAGGTGGATATGATTCAAATTTTTGGGTGCGAAGTTGAGATTCTTTTCAAGAGTGAGCATCATTTAACCTTTTTTACCGTAGTCTCTAGTGCCGAAAAAATATTTTTAAAGGACTGTTCAAAAGTTGCCGGCGTTATCCTCCCGACTTCAATAAATTTAATCGATATTTCTTTGGCTATTTTCAGGATGGTTTCATCCGTTACTGTGCCGGATTGGTCACTTTTTTGCGCGGTTTTTTCTGTGGGGGCCATGGGAGCACCTGTAATAAGTAAATAGATACGCCTCCGTCGCATGAAGAAGGCCAATTCGTCATAGAAGCGACAGAGGCGCTATGAACAAGAATAACCTGTCAAGCCATCCTTGCAGCTTTCAATTAATACGGTAAATGTAAGGATTTTTCCAGTATTGTTCCCGGCAATCATTGAAAAAAATGTGTTTTTTTCAATGGCAGGGGTGATGGATATTTGACCAATGTCAAGGCAGATACCCCTGTCGGTGGTAAACTGTCATGGACAGCGACACCGGATGATTTGTGCTTACCGTCTCAAAGTATCACTATTAAACCCCGATAAATGTAAAATACGTCGGGATTCAATTCAATACCCCCCTGAGGGGTGCTCTTTTTTTAGTACTCCCTTGGGGGGTGTAAGTAACTTTACGAAATTCTTTTTTAAAAACAAGAAAGGAATTTCTCAGGAAATAATCTACAGAAAATTTGGAGGAAGATATGAAAGTACTCGATCTCAATACAACCAGAGAATTTACCGAGGGAGCAATGAAACGATTTTTCCTGGTGGAAGATTCGGAATTTTTTAAAATTATTAATTTTAATCTAAAAGCCGGGGTAACATT
>WTAT01000239.1 GCA_013139415.1 Desulforhopalus sp. | reverse complement strand
GCGGGTATCGCGTTGCTCAGTCTTTTGTTTTGATTTCATAATTAGTTACTTAACGTTCGTTAGGGAAGAGCATAGGCCCAAACTACAAATAGTGCAAGTCGCAGGTCAGAGAGACATACTTAACCCATCTTTGGGGGGCAATCGACGTAAGTCATTGATCTTTCCTTTTTGTAAAAATAATAATCAATAAAATCAATGGTACAAATTTCAGATTCGTAATGTAGGGCCATAATCGTACCGGCAAACCTTGTAATACCTTGAAATTCGGGGCAGGGTTAGCTCATGTTTATTCGCCGCACCACCATAAAAAGTCACAAGTCCGGAACGGGATCTTATTTCACCTACCGCCTGGTGGAGACAGAGCGTGTTGATGGCAAGGTCAAGCAACACATCCTGCTCAATCTGGGCCGACATTTTTGTGTTCCAAAAAATCAGTGGCAGGATTTGGTGGCGCGTATCAAGCAGTTGCTTGATTCACAGTCGAGCCTTGTGGGCGTTGAATTACCAATAGAGCTGGAAATTCAAGCGCAGCATTATGCCGAGCTGATCATTGCATCGCGTAGCATCGAGACAGCGGATGTCGGGCAATTTCACGCCGTGAATCTTGACAGTATGGAACTTTCTCGCCCACGCCGGGTTGGCGTGGAGCAACTTGCCCTGCACGCGATGAAACAACTCAAACTACAACAGAAATTTAAGGAATTGGGCTTCAACCGCCACCAGATAGCCGCGGCGCTGGGCAACATTGTTGCCCGCATGGCGCATCCGGCCAGCGAACGTGAAAGCCACCGCTGGCTGCAACGGGTTAGTGGTCTTGGCGAATTGATCGACTACGATTTTGAAGCCATGGAACTCGGTCGGCTCTACCAGGCATCGGATATGCTGTACAAGCATAGGGAGGCACTCGAAGCGCATCTCTACAGCCAGGAGCAGTCGCTGTTCAGTTTCGAGGAAACCGTCACGCTCTATGACCTGACCAATACCTTCTTCGAGGGTACGGCTGCCGCCAATCCTAAAGCGAAACTCGGACGCTCCAAGGAAAAACGTAATGACTGTCCGCTGGTCACCCTGGGGCTGGTGCTCGATGGCAGCGGTTTCCCGCGAAAGAGCCGAATTTTCACGGGTAATGTGAGTGAAGGGGATACGCTGGAAACCATGCTCACCGGGCTTGGCGTGGCGCGGGGAGCCATCGTGGTCATGGATGCAGGTATCGCCAGCGAGGAGAATATCAGCTGGTTAAAGGCGCATCATTATCGTTATCTGGTCGTCAGCCGACAACGCAAACGAGATTTCGACGAAAATGCAGCAATTACTGTCAAGCAAACAACCGGACAGAAGGTTCAGGTACAACGCGTTATCGACAATAAAACCGGGGAAACCAAACTCTATTGCCACTCTGAAATGCGCGAGAAAAAAGAACAGGCCATCCAGGACCGCTTCGCCGAGCGTTTTGAGCAAGCCTTACAAGGCATGGCGGATGGCTTACACAAAAAAGGCAGACTCAAACGCTACGAAAAGGTGCTGGTGCGTATCGGCCGCATAAAAGAGAAATACGCCAGGGCCGCGCAGCATTATGAGATCAAGATCGTCCCTGATCCCGACAGTGATAACGCCAAGTCCATTTCATGGACGCGCAAGGAAAAACCCAATAGCCAGGCAACTCATCCCGGTGTTTACTGTCTGCGTACCAGCATTGACGACTGGGACGAAAAAACCTTGTGGAATACTTACACCATGCTCACCGATCTGGAAGCCGTATTTCGCAGCTTGAAAAGTGAGCTTGGGATGCGTCCCATTTACCACCATAAGGAGGATCGGGTCAGCGGACATATCTTTATAACGCTGATCGCCTACCACTTGGTGCACACCCTGCGCACCCAGCTCAAGGCAAAGGGACTAGACGATAGCTGGGAAACGCTACGAAGCAAGATGGAAAACCAGCAACGTGTCACGGTAACGCTTGAGTGTGAAGATAAAAGAACGGTGCATCTTCGCAAACCCACCCGGGCGGAACCGGAGCAGAAACAGATCTACGACGCCCTGGGTGTTTCATCCCGGCCGGGTGGGTCACGAAAGACATTTATGGGGTCTAAGAAATCTGCACAAAAAAATCTGTAGTGCCATAACAGTCCCTACAAAAATCTTATTTTATTGATTTATAAGAAGTTATTGTTTTTAAACCCTACCGCGTCAGAATTCAGTTACCGTCCTGTAAGTTCTTGAAATTACAGCCATCTATTTGGGCGGCCAAAGTCATACCGTCTCATTATTGAGGCGATTTCACCCTCATTTTGTCGCAAAAGGCCTGAAATAGGTCTGATTAAGTCATATTTTTTGCAAAATATGATACTATGTGCCTTATGTAAACCTTGTATAAGGCATACAGTATCATCATGGACAGACGCACCCCGGAAATGCTCCTTCAGTTGTTCCAGACCAAGGAAGTTGCCACGCTCGATGACCTCCAAAACTCCTTGGGGCAAGCATCGCGCGCAACCACCTTCAGATACCTGAAGCAGGTGCAGTACCTGCGCAGTTACAACCACAACGGTCGCTATTACACCCACAGGGATCCCGCGTTGTTTGATCGCTTTGGTCTTTATTCCCGGGGGAACATCCATTTTTCTCGCGATGGCACACTGGGCGATACACTAAAGCGCTTGGTGGGTGAGTCGGAAGCGGGATGGACCCAACGTGAGCTCCAGGCGTTGCTGCGAGTACGCGTGCAAGTTTTGCTGCTGAGGGCGGTGCGCCAGGAGGCGATTCGACGGGAGACCGTTAGTGGTCTTTATTTGTATCTCCATATCGATCCCGCCATTGGAGAGATCCAGTTGCAACGCCGCCAGGAACGGATTTCCGCTCAACAATCAGGGGAGACAGCGATTGTTCGGCTGGATGATTCGGTGATTATCCAGGTATTACTCATCCTGATTCGCCATCCGGGTTCACGACCTGCCAATGTCGTGCGCGCCCTGCGCGGACACTCCCCGCCGATCGGCCTGGATCAGGTCGTAGAGATTTTTACCCGATACGACTTGGAGGATATCGGTAAAAAAGGGGGCTCTACGAACTGCTGAGACTATTTCGCTACCATGCACGGCTGGCGGGGTGGTCTTGTGCAGAGATGGTTCGGACAACGGCGGACGACAGTGGCGCAGCATCCTGTGTGGATTTCGTTGCCGGTGCCGAACACTGTTCGGTCTGCGGCGGTATTCTTCACGCACAGAAGAGCAAACGGCGTCTTGTTACCACATTGGAGGTTGGTACCTTTCAAGCAAGGGAGGTCCGTAAGGTATGTAGCGTTGATAGATCCCATCCGGTGATAGCCTCAGAAAGGCTATCGTGCTTGGTGCCCCGTGGACAGGGTTATGGCTACGACCTCCTCGTGCAGGTGGGTCTGGCACGCTATCTGAGGAATCTACAACGCGAAGAGATTCGCGCCGAGTTGCTGCATGAAAACGGTATTGTCGTTTCGGAGGGAACCATCAGCAATCTCTGCGACCGCTTTCTTAAACTGCTGGAAAGGCTTCATCATTACAGCGTTGCGGCGTTGCGTGCAGCCATGGGTGGTGGCTATCCGCTGCACATCGATGCCACCAGTGAACACGGCAAAGGGGGTCTGTTTCTTTGCCTGGACGGATGGCGTGGCTGGGT
>WTAT01000484.1 GCA_013139415.1 Desulforhopalus sp. | reverse complement strand
GATCGATCCCGGCCTTGTCGGTTCAAACTGAATAGAGATAGAAAACACCTACACTTTCAGTTCCTTCATTTTGTTACTTAAACTCACCCTCCTATTTCCATCTTGTAGTTCTTTATAATTACTAGATAGATGTTTATATTGTAAATTATACCGATCTGATTGGCATAGTAGGGGAAATCATGTTTGAAATCGACCAAGAAATCATTGACCAAATACGTGGACAATGCCCCCATTGGAAGGTTTGCTTGTCTGGCAACATGTCTTTCTGTTGCACTGTTAAGCAAGTAGGAGAAGATGGTTTGGTTCTGGAACCTCTTACGAGTTTAGCCTTTTCCAACTGTCCATACAGCCATAAAGGTAAGAATAAAGATTCAAACAATTATGTTTGTGTCTGTCCTGTCAGGAAAGAGATAGACAGGAAGTATGGGAAATAATCAGACCATCTATATTTGATGCACTATTTTGTAAGGTTATTGGAATGCGTTCTAACCATTATTATATAATTGCCATTATTGTAATAGTTTTGACCGTTGGCTTCTTCTCTTTATCCTGCCAGAAAAAAAAGACTATTCTTTTTCTGTCCGGTGCAGGTATGAAAGCGCCTGTCAACGAGATTGCAGCAAATTTCGAACAGGAAACCGGCATAAAAGTACAAACGCAATTTGAGGGTTCGTCGATTTTGCGGGACTATATACTGAATTTCAATACCGGAGATATTTTCCTGCCAGGGGATAGAAGAAATCTTGATGCTTTATCCGAGCAAGGACTGGTCGCAGAAAAGTCTTTCATTGCTTGGCATGTGGTTGCAATTCTGGTTTCACCGATAGCAAAAGAACATATTAAGGGGCTAGATGATCTGGCTAACGAAGGCGTGAGGCTCGCAATGTCCAATCCACAACTGGCAAGTCTTGGCCGAATTGTCAGGAAAAATATAATTGAGAGGCATCCAAAAGGAAAAGATATTTTAAAAAACGTGGTGGTTTACGGTTCCTCAAGTCAGGATGTTCTCAGGTTATACCGAGAAGGTGGTGTTGATGCAATAATTGAATGGGATGTAATGGCTGCCACCCCGGAAGGAAAAGGACTTATCGTAATTCCTCTTGAGAAACCATACCAAGTTAAGGATGAACTGTTTGCAGGTTTGTTAACCACTGCTCGTGACCCGCTTTCGGCCAAATATTTTTATGATTACCTCGTCACAAAAGGAAAAGAGGTATTCCGTAAACATGGTTACAATATAGATGCATTATGAATCTCAAGTCTAAGATTATCCTCCTCTCCTCTTTGGCATTCACCGCATTAATTGCCTCGGCAATTATTTTTCAGGAATACAGGTCGACAAACTACAAACTCTATCAAACTGCCTCTAGCTTAGAAAAGATCAATCATGCCGGTCATGAGATAGCTATAGAAATCCTCCTTAATTTGGGGGACGTTGATTCATTAAAAGGACATCTTGCAACTGTTCCACTAATAACCCAGCAACTCCAAGAAATTATGCCAAATGCGAATAAACCGGCAGAACTAATTAGTATGGAGATCTCGTTTGTACGGGTAAAGCGGGTGATTGACAATTTAAAAACTGGTCAATCTATTAACAGACCATTGTTAGAGCAAGTCCGGAATGAGGTAAAAAAAATTAACAACAACGTAGCTACACTTAAAAATCTATCTGAGCAAGAAATTAATCGATTGCAAAGAAGGGCTGAACTTTCGATCACAGCTCTTTATATTATTCTTGTTGTATATATTATTGGAGTGTTTTTAATTTTGTTCAAAACAGTGATTAGACCAATCCTGACATTCAGCAATCAAATTGAGAAAATAAGAGAAGGAGAACTTGAAAATATTACCCCTTTGTCAAGAAATGATGAAATAGGACAATTGTCCGATGCATTCAACTTATTAATAGACAAGCGTACGCAGGTAGAAGATGCCCTCAAAGAAGAAATAGAACTACACAAACAAGCTCTTGATGAGGTAAAAACACTAAGTGGACTTATTCCTATATGTGCTTCTTGTAAGAAAATCAGAGATGATAAAGGGTATTGGAGCCAGATAGAGACCTATATTGAAAAGCATTCATCAGCACAATTTAGCCATGCTATGTGTATAGAGTGTACTGATGAGTTGTATGGGGGTCAGGACTGGTACGAAAAGGCTAAGAAAGATGGAAGGCTTACAGTTCCTGAGTTTATCCCAGAATCTCCAGACACATAATCCATTATGACACCCATAGACGTTGATAAGGCTGGTACATAATCACTGTACTGGGCTGAGTCAGTGATTAATATTGCCAAAGGCAAGGTTTTCATAAAATTCGCTTTGCTAACGTTGATACTGCTACTGTTTCTTTGAACCAAAAGGCTGGCTGGTTCTAGTAAATGTATAGAAGTAAGTTCAACTTCTGCATATTTAAAAATGTGTCATGCCTTAACTACTTTTTTTACCACCTTGTAGTTCTTGATTATTCGTCATCCCTCCTTAGATTATCAAAAAGAAGCAGTAAGTTTTATAAGACTAAAGATAAAGCAAAACTTGTTGTGGATAGGGACGGAAAACCACGGGTCTTTTGAGAGAT
>WTAT01000403.1 GCA_013139415.1 Desulforhopalus sp. | reverse complement strand
CATTGTCATCTCGAACGGCCGTCAGGACGGAGAGATCTTTTGGGAGGATTTGCCCACCATTTATAAGATTTCTCCCGTTGGTTCGAAATGACAAAAGGTCAAATCTTCATCCAATTGATTTTTTCCGCCTGATAAATTTGTCAAGTTCCACCGCCAATAAAATAGTGAACGAACTTATGACAATAATCAGCCACTGGTCCCAACTCAAGGGCACTGTCCTGAAAATATACTGCAGCGCTGGTACATACAGAACTGCGAGATGGGCAAAGAATGCACCAACAATACTCACAAGGAGAAAAGGGTTGGAAAGTGGGTGCATCTCGAAAACTGAAAGTGTTTCGGAGCGGCAGTTCAGCGCCTGGTAGAACTGAAAAAAGACCATGGTGGTCAGTGCAACACTCCTGGCACTTTCAACAGACACACCGGAACTAATTTGCAGATAATATATAATGAAAGTGCCAAAGCCCATAAACGAACCCATGAGCAAGGTCCGCTGTATCATAAGTGATGAAAGGATTCTTTCGCAGGGAGGACGCGGTTTACGATTAAGAATATCCTTCTCGCCCGGCTCAAAAGCCAGGGCCACGTCCTGAAAGCCGTTGGTGACCAGGTTAAGCCAGAGGATCTGGGCTGGGAGATATGGCAGGTGAAGCCCCGCAAGCATGCAGGCAATTATGGTCAAAAGTTCTCCAAAACCGCAGGAGACCAGAAAAATTGTTACCTTCTTGATATTATCATAGACGATCCTGCCCTCTTTGGCTGCTGAAACAATACTGGCAAAATTATCATCGGAGAGCACAATATCTGCAGCCTCCTTGGCCACATCAGTACCTGTGCGCCCCATGGCAACTCCAATATGTGCAGCCTTCAAAGCAGGGGCATCGTTGACACCGTCACCTGTCACCGCCACAACCTCACCCTGACTCATAAGCTGCTGCACTATCCGCAACTTGTGAACCGGTGCCACACGGGCATACACCGATGTCGTTTTAACGCTTTCATAAAGCTCTTCATCAGTCATCACCTCAATCTGCCTCCCTTCGAGGACCTGCTCGCTGCCTGAACCAATACCTATCTGGCTGGCAACAGCACCGGCAGTAATGGCATGATCACCTGTAATCATGACAGTGCGAATACCAGAGTGTTTACAATCTTTTACAGCTTCTAAAACTTCCTGGCGGGGTGGGTCAATCATGCCCTGTATACCCGCGAAAATCAGGCCACTTTCCACATCCGCCTGGGAAATCTTCGTCGTTGCCAGGTCAACCTCTTTATAGGCCATACCCAGAACCCTGAGGCCCTGGGCGGCAAAATTTGCAGCAACCTCGGCAAGCTTGTTCCCGAACTCAATCTCAGCTCCTTCATGCATGGCAAAAAGTATGATCTTCTCAGGAGCGCCCTTTGCAAAAATAACTTTTTTGCCCTCGACCTCATGCAAGGTTGCCATAAAGCCACGTTCCGATTCAAAAGGGACGATACCCAACTGTGGATAGCGAGTCCGTTCATCTTCCACCTGCAATCCACCCTTGAGGGCTGAAACAATGAGAGCTCCTTCGGTAGGATCGCCAACTATTTTATAGTCTCCATTCTCCTGATAAAGATCCGCCTCATTACAGAGCAGACCAATCCTTAACGTCCGCAAAAGATCTGAGCATGATGCCATATCAACCGGTTGAGATTCATGGGAGATACTGCCCTCGGGCTCATACCCGATACCTGAAATCTCATAGGTTCTCAACCCGTCAAACACGAGTTTTACGGTCATCTCGTTTCTCGTGAGAGTCCCTGTTTTATCAGAACCTATAATAGTAGTGCTCCCCAGGGTCTCCACAGAAGGAAGCCTTCTCACGATTGCGTTCTGCCGCGCCATACGATTCACACCAATGGCCATGGCAATAGTGACAGCAACCGGCAATCCTTCCGGAATTGCAGAAACAGCAATTGCCACTGCAGCGATAAACATCTCACTGAGTTTTTCACCCTCATAAAGCCCAAGAGCAAAAATAGACAGGGAGATTCCCCCTACGGTTAAACTGAGAAACTTGGCAAAATTATCAAGATTCTTTTGTAATGGAGCCTTGCCAAAGGGAACCTCCTGAACCTTTTCAGCTATATCACCGATAACCGTATGCCTGCCGGTTTCGACCACAACCCCCCTGCCGCGACCATAAACAACTGTGGTTCCCATAAAGGTAATATTCTTCCGGTCTCCAGGGGTCAGGTTCTGCTCAATTAGCCTCTCTGTCTTTTTCTCTGAAGGCAGTGACTCACCAGTAAGCATTGATTCATCGACCCGAAGATCGATCACGTGTATCAGGCGCAGATCAGCCGGTACACGCATACCTGCCGCCAGGTAAACGACATCTCCAGGCACCAGTTCACTGCTTGGCAGCTCCTTTTCACGCCCATCCCGCAGGGTTCGTGCCTTTGCCTGCACCATTTTTTTCAGTGACCGGATCCCCTGCTCTGCCTTCACTTCCTGGATGAACCCAATAACACCGTTAAGAATAACAACAGCCAGGATAACGAACATATCAATATATTCATGGAGAAAAAAAGTAACTACTGCGGCAACCAGAAGGACATAGATAAGCGGGCTCTTGAACTGATGCAGCATGATAGAGAAAATCTTGATCTTCTCTTCAGCAGCCAGAATATTCGGGCCCACCTCTGCCAAACGTTTAGCAGCCTCTGCACTTGAAAGACCTGCCTCAGAACCATGAAGCTGGTCAAAAACTTCATGAACTTCCAATGTCTCCCATCGTCTGTCAGGCATAAGCGGCTACTCCATAAACTAAGAAGGGTTCTAACTATTTTCAGATAGAAGGTGATATGCAGCACTAAACGAAATAATTTTATGTGGCTCTT
>WTAT01000334.1 GCA_013139415.1 Desulforhopalus sp. | reverse complement strand
CCAGCTTTCTTTGGAGAAGAATAGTAGGAAGCTTTTTCGGGAGTGTGGGCTATGGGGAGATTCAGAGCCTGTACCACCCTGGCAATGGAGAAATGGTGCACGTAACGGCAGTCAGGTGACAACTGCTGCAGGAAAGTATTCTGCTATCTCTGGCGGATTCCATGGTAATATGAAGTCGCATATGTTCCATTCACCATCCTGCCAGAGTTATAATTGTAAGAATTGCACCGCTACGTTTTCAAGCAAAAGTGCTGCTTTGAAGGCGGGCTATCGGGCCTGCGGGCAATGTAGACCTTAGGGAAGATCGCGCAGATCACAGGTGCATGTAGCACACCATTCATAAAACATACACTGCGCTCATCCCATTACTTGTATTACTCTTTGTCCCGAAAGGGTGTTTTGGGATGTTTTGAAACTGCTTTAGCCTGTATCTTGTGGCTGTAATTCGGCCACTACCTGATATGGTATGTGGTAGGTAAAAACAAACAAATACTGTTCATAGAACTTGACTTTAGGTCAAGTTTTCATATATGTTGAAGCATGTCATTTGACCCCACGGAAAAACTCTCAGAAAAAGGCGTAAAGGATCTGGTGAAAGAAATACTGGATCATGGAGGGAGTTTTACTCTCAGTAGGCATGCGAGAGAGCGAATGGTTGAGAGAACGTACAACTACCGTGACATCCGCCATATCATTGAATACGGGCGAATGGCAAACACAGAATTCAACACAAAAGCCAACAACTGGAAATACACATTCAAAGGAGAAGACCTGGATGGAGACTCAGGCAAGGTTGTTATGGCTATCATTACTGCAAATAACTGCATAGTAATTACTGTAATATAGAAACATACGAGACTTATACTTTCCATAACATTTTCAGGAGGCGATAGAGGCAAGCAAAACTCTATCGGGGGAAACATGGGAAAATGCGTAATATGTGGGGGAGAGTTAACGGTTGTCAAAGATAAACCTTATGACTACCCCATTGGAGGACTCCAGGTAACTTTACTTGGAATACCACAACACACATGCAATGTGTGCGGGGAAGAATTTACAACAATTCCAAACCCGGAAGCACTACATAAAATGATAGGCCTAGATATTTGTAAAAACAAAAAAGGTCTTCTTTTACCTGAAGAGATTGTCTTTTTGCGAAAGGAGCTTTCTCTTAATGCTAGTGGTCTTGCCAGGGTTCTTGGTGTAACTCCGTCAACCTTGTCCAGGTGGGAAAACGGGAAGAAGACAATAGGGGAAGGTAACGACAGAATGCTCAGAATGTCGTACCTATCATGCTTCGATGAACCGTGTTCAAAAGACAAGAAGTGCGACAAGATACTCTCAATTCTCTCCAATCTGCCACAAAAGAGAAAAGCAATTAAAGGGAAAAATATCATTTCAATAAACCCACAGGAATGGCTTGTACCCACCCCAGTCTGTTGCTAAAAAACTTCACAACACAACGTAACAATGCCGATTCTATTTTGAATCGGCATTGTTGCTTCCGCTGCATATGTGCTTGAAATAATATATGTTTTCTGCGTTCTTAGGGATGGTTGTTATCTTGAGGTGGCAATAATATTTTTAGCCTTTCGTGTAATACCTATAGTTGTTTTAAAGGTTGGGTACCGGCCTTGCGGCGAGTGTAAGCCTTAAATATGAAACGCAGAGTTATTTTTTCTACTTAAAATATTTGCTGTATTGTTTTTTACATTAAGCTAAAATACGAGTTAGCATTAAAATTTAATATCAACGGAATTTTGTCATTCAAATTCATTATATCAAGTGGCTTGATCGACATGTCACATAAATATGATATTCTGAACCATCTGTATTGAAAATAGCTATTTATGTTTCTTGCCCTGTTTGAGGTTTTATTCGAAATGCATTGCATTCCCCCTAGAGAAAAATGGCTCTTCTCATTTAAGGAAGATATTTTCTGATGCATTCGATATGCATCAATTGCTATTTCGAAACGAAAAGTAATATATGGAAGCAAATAGCCACCATTTAAAAAACTAACCACTTCATCCTCGATATAGATATTGGCTTCAGCTAACCTACAACAAACATGCTTAATTAAATACCTAATTAGATTCATCTTATTTTTATTTACGTCTGCTGCAAATATGTTATTTAGATCCAGGCATCTGTTGTTTGTAAGTTCAGCAATATTGCTTTTTAGATATTTTTGAAAAACATCATACGCGATATCAATATCTCTACTATCTGAGTTGTTACATTTTTTGCATAGATTTGGTTTAAATTTTGCCTCTAAGCAATTTGGGCCTTTAAACCACATATCTTTTTTACCATTTCCCGCGATTATTACATTTTTTTTATATCTGCAACCACCATACTCCCTTACTAACTCTGACTTTTTATACTTATGCTCCCTCGAAAGGTCATCAGACTTACACCACCAGCATTCATTGTGGTATGTGTACTTTCTAAAATAGATCATGGGCGGCTTTAACTAATTCACTAAGTGCTTTTGTACTTTTTACAGCAGAGACTATTTCGGCGTACATGATGTTATTCCTTTGGCACTCAACGTTGAGTTCAACTTTGGGCTTATCTCTTACACAACTGAGCAGAACAAAAAACAACCTATGTACCTGCTCGACTTCAATGTAACCATATAACCATAATCCTTATCACCGGATATGATGCCAAGAGCAGATCCCTGGTCACTTCAAAGCCTCAAAAAGTTGGGCAGTTTTCAGACTTCTTCCTCTGTAGAGCCTGGACAAATCCAGGCCTCAGATTAAAAAGTACGCTTGAGTCGGAAGAACCGCTTTTCTCCACCATAAATAAAATCACGGTAGTAGGATAGGTTAAAATTGACAATGAAGCTCAAGAGATGTTTGCGACAGTACCGTATCTTTACGTTCCACCCTCATGGAGGGGATTGGCGTTCTTTCGTGTGAAGCATGATGCCTGTCGGCAAGGATTCACCGAAGATGACGTTCTCCTCCTGGGCGGACATGGGGATAACGTCCTGAAGGTATCTGATGTTGGCTTCCATCATCTTTTGATTCTTGGAATCGTGTGACATCCACAGGATTAGACGATGAATAGTGTTCGGGTCGAGATCCCGCGTGCGGTCTCCGGTTTTACGAGCTAACTGCGCCAGTGCAGCGGTCACGGGTTTGAGGTCACGCCAGTTGGTGTTTATGAGTGGAGTGAGCCAGTCGCCGACTTCCCCCGGCGGGACGACCTTATCCACAGGGCCATATAGCAATTCCCTCGCACCGATTCGTGAAAGGGACCACAAGTGTTGGGGTTTACTCTGTTTGGGTTTCAGCTCGGCAAGCAATATGCGACCCAGACGTATTTTTTCTTTGGTATGCAGATACTCCATATTGGCAATCGCCATCCACATCTCCAAGCGCTCCTGGGGAGGAGTCTGTCCGTACATCCGTTTTTTGCCGCGCAGCAGGAGGGCAACTTCCTGGACAAAATGATGTTGTTGGGCACGAGTGAGACCTGCCGCCACCCGCCTCCACATGATCCACCACTCGCTGCGAACCTGAATTTTACTGGCATGAACGGGTCCCTGGCTGAACAGTCGCCAGAGTGTTTTCATGCGTAGAGGATCGGCGCCGTCCGCCATGCCAGGCCGCATGCAGTATCCCAGCAGGTTGAGCCAGCGGCTTTCGTGTTCATGGGTATGGCGACGGACCTTTTCCAGCTCAAGGAGTTCGTCTGCCAAGGCACGGATAAATGTCAGAGGCCACTCTTTGCGAGGTCTGTCAACGAGCTTGGTAATGTTTTTTACCACACTTGCAAGGTGTTGACCACTGGTGGGATCACTGAATTTTTTTCGTATCAAGGTGCGGGCCTCGGTAACCAGGTCGGTGTCAAATACGTCCAGGTCGGCAACCTTGGCAAGCGAAGATATATTGCGCAATTGAAAGTGAAGCTTCCAGCGATGGTCGCTTGTCAGGCTCCGGCACCATAACTCCAGAGTGCCTACCTCTGTGTAGCTGGCAACCAAGTGGATGGGCAGTTGGGTTTTGACGCCTTTCCTGCCGTAATGGATAATGGTTTCCAGAGGCTCTAGGCTGGTCAAGGAGTCATCTATAACTATCAGATCACCTTGTCGATCGCCACTGCGATAGTTGGAGCTGTAGAGATTGAAGATGACAGGTTGGTTCGCCAGCACCTCGAACTTATGATCCTGCAATTCAATCTCGCTGCCTTCTTCCAGGCCGCGCTCGACGAGACAAATTGCCTGACGCTGGTCGTTGTTGCCCTGTGCCGCGACTTCGAGATAATAGGAACGCGGGCTGCCGCTGCCGACTTTCACGCCGCGACCGGTTTTGACTAATCCATAATAGGCCGCACCAAGGGAGACGGCCAGATCTGGATCGGGGTTTGCTAATATTCTCGGCAGGTCGTTATCGGCCAGATCAAACCAGCTAACGATGGACCGTAGAATCCGTTCCTGGATAACGGAGGGTTTTACGGAACCACCGTTGAACAGTATCAGATCCGGGACTGGTCGGGTTTTTCCAAGGTATTTGGCAACATCGGCGCCATGCTGTTCTAAAAACCAGCCGAGATGTCGGGTGATGGCCGGTTCCTGCTCATAGGGCAGGCCGAATTCGGTGATGCCTTTACGCCGATTCGGCTTCTTTTTGTTGTTAGGAGACACCAAGGGAAAGAATCCTTCCAGCACCGTTTCCTCGATATCCTGGCGATTGAGGGTGGCGGTGAGGGTACCGCCGATTAATTTGCCGCCTTCACCCAAAATGGTGATTTTCTCCTGTTCGGAGACACCACCGAGTATCCGTTCCTTGGCCTGACGGCTTTGGTGGCACAGGGTTTTCCAGCGATCGCCCTGCAGGGAAATTTTCTGTTTGGCCAGTTGCATCTCAATACGACGGGCCAGGGTCAGGTCGATATTGTCACCGCCCAGGATCAGGTGATTGCCCACGGCAATACGTTCAAAGCCCAGCCGACCATCGGCGTCTCGCAGGTAGATCAGGGTAAAGTCGGTGGTGCCTCCGCCGACATCGCAGACCAGTATTAACTCGTTGGGCCGGACATGCTGGTTCCAGTCGCTTTCATGGGGCATCAGCCAGCTGTAGAAGGCTGCCAGGGGTTCTTCCAGCAGGATAACGCCGGGGAGACCAGCCATGACGGCCGCTTCAACGGTCAGCTCGCGCGCCACTTCATCAAATGAGGCGGGAATGGTAATGATGATGACCTGATCTTCAAGGACCGCGTCATCACTCTGGTGGGCCTGATTCCAGGCTTTGCGGATATGGGTCAGATAAAAGGCCGAGGCCTGGATCGGCGAGACCTTGGCCACCTCATTGTCGGCCCCCCAGGGGAGTATATTCCCGTGGCGGTCTGCATTGGTGTGACACATCCAGCTCTTGGCGGATGCCACAAGACGGGCAGGAACCTTGGAACCATGGTCGCGGGCAAAGGCTCCGGCAAAGTGGTCTTCCGGGGTTGGCCAGGGCATTGCCAACGCTTCTTTGGCAATATCGTATTCACCAGGGATGTAAAGGAAAGAGGGCAGGATCTGCAGGTTGCTGACCTCCCCGGGACCTGTCAGCTGGGGGATGGAAAAGATTTCTGTGCGACGGGACCGTTCTTCGATCTGCAGATCGATATAGGACACCGCAGAATTCGTGGTGCCCAGATCGATTCCGACAATATAGCGCTGGTCATTGATCTTCAAACGGTTCTTGCTCCCGTACATTAAATTCCAGTTTCCAGCGACGATCCCCTGTTTTGGCGACACACCACAGTTCTAGAGTGCCTACTTCGGTAACCGTGGTCTCCAGAGTAACCGGGATGATATCGCCAGCCTCGCCATCCAGTATGGTTTCGATTTCGGCAATCGCCTGCACCTCACCCTGCCAGTCCTCGATGATGTCACCACATTTGTCATCATGGCGTGAGGATCCAAGAAAATCAAATTTGGCCGGCTCTCCCACCACCAGCGCGAACTCCTGATCGTCAAGGCGGGCCTGACTTCCTTCCTCCATGCCAAAGGGAGCAATACAGAGTGCCTTGGTTGGTGCGGGGATTCCCGGTACCGCCGGCATTGAAGCAGCAATACCGATATAATAGCTTTTGTTCAAGCCGTAACGGATACGTACCCCCCGGCCCTGCCTGGCCAGACCGTAGTAGGCCGCGCCTTTGGCAACGGAGAGATCGAGATTGTCGGAGGTGATTTCTCTGACCGGCCTGGCGTCATCCGAAGGATTCCAGGAATCGAGGATATTCTTCACTCTCCTCCGAATATGGTCGGCTTTCATCACCCCGCCGTTAAACAAAATGGCGGTGGGCTGTCGATCGTCGATTTGCCTGAGAAATTTGGCTAGATGATGGGTTACCGCAGGATCAGACTCATAGGCGAGACCAAGCTCCTGGATACCAACGCGATTGCCGGCTGTCGGTGTGGTTGTACTTTCGCATTCTGGGAAAAATCCGTTCACCAGAACGTTGTTGACGACATCGCGGGAAAGAGTGTCCTTCAAGGTGCCGCCAATCAGGCTGCTGCCCCGGCCCAGGATCGTTACCTGGTATTCCTCGACCCCAGAGTCTGCCAAAAGCTGCTCCTTGGCATGACGGCAGCTGTAACATAATCCTCGCATCTGCCAGGAATCCAATCGCTTACCCTTGGCAGCCATTTGCTGGGCCACAGAATAGGCCAGGGTCAGGTCCATGTTATCACCGCCCACCAACAAATGATCGCCCACGGCGATACGCTCCAGTGCAAGTTGGCCATCCTGCTCGCTGATCTGGATTAGGCTGAAATCGGATGTGCCGCCGCCGACATCAAAGACCAGGACAAGATCATCCTTCACTACCTGCTCCCGCCACTGGTCTCCGCGGGCGTGTATCCAGGCGTAGAAGGCGGACTGGGGCTCTTCAAGCAGGGTGACGTTGTGAATTCCGGCAATCTCAGCCGCTTTGACGGTCAGTTCTCGGGCCACTGCATCAAATGAAGCCGGCACTGTCAGTAAAATTTCCTGATTTTCCAGTATCAGGGTCTCGTCGCCGGCCGCCATGAGGTGGTTCCAGGCATCACGAATGTGCTGCAATATAGCAGCCTCCGCTTCCACGGGTGAGCGTTTGGACTCGGGATCTATATCGCTCTTCCAGGGGAGGATGGGTTCGGTGCGGGCGACCATGGTATGGCAGAGCCAGGATTTAGAGGAGGCGATGAGTCTATCGGGCAGTTCTGCACCACGGTTGCGGGCAAATTCACCCACTACCAGCGCGCTTTCCTGTTGCCACGGCAAGGCCATGTTCTGTTCGGAAACCTCGTGTTTGCCAGGTGCCAGGAGAAAAGATGGTAGGACTTCTCGCTTTTCGACAACACCGGCATCCACCAGCTGCGGGATCTCAAGAATATCGATAACGGGCTGTTCACCGGGCACTGCTTCTGCTCGGGTGTAGGCCACAACGCTGTTGGTCGTGCCAAGGTCAATCCCTATAATGTAGGATGGTTGTGTCATGACAGATTTTCCTTACTCTCTAAGATGGTAAATGTACATTGTAGTTTGTTGGTCTCGCTAAAAGCCGCGACGAACAACTGTTCTGCTTTGAAATAAATAAATTCCCCTGTACTATCCTTATGTTCAGAGTCTTTATGAGAATTCATTGAGGTTTTTTGTGTTGCAGCAAGAACGGGTTCCGAGCTGGATCACAAGTTTCACCGGATGCCACGTATTATTTAATCTCCACTTCCGCAGGGGAAATGATCGTCGGATCCTTGGTCGCAGCCAGGTCAGGCAGGTCCACCTTTTGAGCGCGCCATCCTTTATGCCGGACGATACCTGTAAAAGGGGGCTCACCGATCACCCGTCCGGTCAATTTGATTACCTCAGGGTTGAATCCTGCTTCCACGGTAATCTCATCACCTTCATTTTCGTCAATAACTGAGGTCATGGCAAGGCTCTTTTCGAGAGTCTTTCGGCAACTGGCGTGGATGCTGCGCACAGCCGCACCGATCTGCTCGTCTTCGTACATTTCCAGATCTTCCTGAAAAAAATCCACAAGTCGACCTTCTTTCTGCAAGAGTGTGAGCAGGTAGAGGAAAAGTCGTTGATCCTGCTGCGGCTTTATATCGTCTTTGGGGTGAGGGACTGGTTGTGCTTTTTTAGGGGCAGGGGAAGATGTTGGTGCCGGTGGTACGGCAATGTTCTTGGCGATGCTCCTCAATATGAGCCAGAGCACGATGCCTACCAGGAACAAGATGCCAGCGGTCACGTATATCAGGTAAAGACCGTAAGTATTGTGTAACATGGAGATCTGGCTGACGAGTTCGGGCGGTGTAACCTCTGGGGTGACCATGGAACTCATCTGCTGGGAGAAAAAAGTCGTACCGTAATAGACCGCTGTCGCGATCATCCCGACCAGTAACGCCATGATCAATACGATCGTCAGAAACGATCGGCGTGAATAATGCTTAATTGTATCCATTGCTCGTGTTCTCCTTATTTATAGCGGTCTCGGATGGTATGTTTATGAAATTCCAGGTGGGTGATAGATGATGGCGATACAGTGACTTTTGTCGTGGTTAAGCGGTCTATAATTCAAAAAACCGAATTTAAAGAATAAAATTATCAACAAAAACAGGCCCTACAAGGTGCTCTTGACCTTTTTCTACAGATTCAACAACTATTTTTGTCACCCGATTGTCTCCTTCGGCGACGCCTCTTTTTAATAGATTGGAGATAAGAACTTGGTTTGTAAGATTAGGCTAACTTTTCCAGGAATCCTCTTCCAATTTGATCAATTTCATGCAACCTATCTTGTTTTAGCCGTTTTTTCCAGAATCTTTTTGCCGGGCATTACTTAATCCGTAAATAGGAATTATAAACTAGCGCCATTCTGATCTGTCCCCGATTTATGGAAGCGATGCTGCTGTCGCACTCAGGGCTGGTAACGATATCAGAACTGCTTTAATTTGTTTTGCTTTAGATGTCTCGCACGGTTACGAACGCACTTAAATTGCATCACTTGAGAGTGTGCCGAACCTCATGATTGGGTATTTACACTCTCCTCCAATGTTTGATAAGTATAGAGAAGCAATTCTGTAGTCTCCATCCTGAAAAGGGGTTTTAAAATTCTACACCGAGTCGCTATATAAATTTTACAGCCGCCGTAGTGGCTTGTTCGACAGGGGGGGAGTATGGGAGTATATGCTTGGTGCTATTGCAGGAGACATTATTGGATCGGTTTACGAGCAGTATCCTGTAAAGAAAAAGGAGTTTCCCCTTTTTCAACCGAGGTGCTGTTTCACGGACGATACGGTTCTTACCATTGGTATTGCGAAAGCCATACTGGAAGACCGGAAATATGTAAAGGCTGTGTGGGAGACTGGCAGAAAGTACCCAGACGCCGGTTACGGCGGCACGTTCATCCGTTGGTTCCATTCGAATGAGCCCGAACCCTATAACAGCTGGGGCAACGGTGCTGCCATGCGGGTAAGTCCGGTCGGATTTGCCTTTGATACTGTTGACACTCTTAATAAAGTATCCATTAAATTCCTACCACATCAAACGATCTTTGCTGATATTGTTGTTCACACTGTAACCCGCATTTGCCGGCAAAACCCGACCATAAGTCAGCACCTGCCTTTATGATTGGAGGAAGTGCTTTATGCTTTCAGTCGGTGTGTTGAGCAATTCGGCCATGCTAACCGAAGTGATCAGGGCTCGGGCAGCACTGGTTCCTACGGTTTCCCTGGTACAGGAATACCTGTTGAGAGAAGTATGTAAGAGGCCGCTTGATAACTGGCTGTCGCGAATGATATGGGGGGCCGGCTGCGTGCTTGCCATGTTGCTGACAAAGGGGTCGTCTCCGACCCAGAGCAATTTCTCGGGGGGCATACAGGTTGCAATATGGTTGATGCCCTCGCAGATGGCATTATAATCCAGATGCGGATCAGCCTCCACACCACTGACGATGAGCCAGTCAGGAACAGCGATATCCAGCAGGGTCTCGGCGTCCTTCAGCGAGCGAATGCCGTATTCGAGGATAAGCATTTCTGCTGTTTCTTTACTCCAGATGGCTTGCCTGGCCAGGGATAAGGGGAAGAGGAGTTTTTCGGATAAGGTCTTTGGGTTCTTCAGGCGTAAGATGGAAAGCGGAAGGCCAACTTCGGTATTATAGGAGAGCTGTGTCCCCCGGGTGTGATTGCAGATACCGAGCAACTCGACCAGGGTTCTTTTCATCATGGTTTTACCCTTGATGCCGGTAATGCCGATGACCAGCACCGAGTTTCGCTTTAAATAGTAGCGGCAAGCGTACGAGAGCAGCAGGCGGACGCCTTTGCCCAGGAGCGATGATCCGGCTCGATCTCGACGTGCTGGCGACGTACCTTGCGCAGGAACTGTTTTACAAGGCCGTTGCCTGGGTTGGCGCTTGTAAAAATAATCCTCCAGCCTATCAAAACCCTCTTCCAGATCTTCCATCTCCCTGCCGAAATTAATACGAAGATGGGACTCGCCAGAAGGGCCGAAGGCCACGCCAGGTACAGTGGCGACCTTGACTTTGTCCAAAATATCATAGGCAAGTCGATGGCTGTCATCGGCATATTTGACAATATCCTTTAGTCGGGGAAAGACAAAATAGGTTGCTTTTGGAATCTGGTAATCCATGACCTGAGACAGTTCGTCCAGTCGGGTAATACAATAATTGCGCCGTTTTTTGAACTCAAGTCGGAACTCTTCAAGAAAATCGGCCCCATATCGCAGGGCACCGATGGCCGCATACTGGGAGGGGACCGGGGCGCAGGTCACCATGGCATCGTGGAATTTGACGATGCGGTTGATCCGGTTTTTATCGCCATGGACAAAGCCGACTCGCCAGCCGGTCATGGCATAGGCTTTAGAAAAAGAACAGGCGCGGATGATCCGGTCCCTGGCTTCGGGGATCTGGGTAGCAGAGAAATGAGGTTCGTCCACATAATAGAAATCTTTATAAACTTCGTCGATTAGGATGGTCAGGTTATGTTTTTGGCAGATTCGGACCAGCTCCTCTGTTTTTTCCCTGGAAAAAAGGGTCCCCGTCGGATTGTTGGGACTGCAGTAGAGCAACATTGTTGTCTTTTTGGTGATCGCCTGCTCAATTTTATCCACATGAAAATCGAAATTGTTCTCTTCATCCAGCTCAACGTAGCGCGGTACGCAGCCGGCAATGGATACTGCTCCCAGGTAGGAGGCATAGGAGGGACTGGGCAGCAGCACCTCATCGCCCGGGGAGGTAAAAGCCAACAGGGTGGCAGTAATACCTTCGATGGAACCCGCTGTCACCAGGATCTCATGCTCATGGTCATAGGATAACCCGTCCGCTTCCAGGGCGAGGGCGATCTCCTCACGTAACTCCGTGAGTCCCGTGGTCAGTGAATACTTGTCACAGAGACCGGCGGCGATTTTTTCCTGGGCATAACGAATGACCCGAGCAGGAGTCCGGAAGCTCGGAATGCCCTGGGCCAGGGAGACAACGTCGGGTACATGGGAAGCCGCCAGCTCCATAGCCTTAATGGGCGACAGCTCGAATTGCTCGGAAGGACTTGGTTTGGGCAGAAAGCTCATGGCTTGATCGTGGCTCCGTGAAAACTGATAGTGGTTCTGTGAGATCGCGAAGGCAATCTTATGACTACCAGACCCTGATAATATCGGGTTGTTGCTGACAAATCAACTCCTGAACCGAAAGAAATGCAAAATCAAGGAGTTCCCAATGAACATTCGACTAATCTTCGGAGTATCAAGTCAAATTTAAACTAATCTAACCCCGCTAAATGTGAAAATAAGCCGGGACTCAGTTCAGTACCCCCCTGAGGGGTGTTCTTTTTAATGCCGCTCGACGGTACTCTTTTCAATACCCCTCAGAGGGGTATTGAACTGAATGACAGAAAGTCTGGAGTGAGGCACTAAATTAATCATTAGTTTGTATGAAT
>WTAT01000090.1 GCA_013139415.1 Desulforhopalus sp. | reverse complement strand
ATCTTTAATGTTTTTCGCAGGGTTCAGATTATTCCTGAGCAGGCAGGAGGTGTTTGTACCCAAAAAACTAGCCTTAAATGGAGCATTCCAGATTATTGATAATTCCAGATTATTTTTGCTGTTCACTTTGGAAGGAGTGTCAGGCATAGTGGTTGATAGTAACTGACTATCGTGCACCAATTGGTGCAGCACTCAACCTTTTTCCGACCTTGGTCACGTCGAAGATGCTTCCAAAGAATCTTGATTTGCTGGAAGTGTCTCCTATGTCAAATGCTTGAAAAATGATTTACCGGAGTGTCCAACGCCTTCGGGAATGATCAGGAGAGCAATTATGAAACGCTGTCATAATTGAAACTCAGAATTGGCTCGAACATAAGCATATACTCTTTACTGACGAGCCCAAGTCGGAGAGCTACTTTAGGATCCAGCGCCTTAAACTCTGCATTGGCACGAGCGCAGAGAACAGATTCAGAGTTGTAAATTTCACCTGACATAAACACAGAGCGACCGGAATCCATTTCTTTAAGTTCCCCAATAACAGTCATCTCTTTCCCGGCAAATAGAGGTTTTACAAAGTCAACAGTAATAGTCTTGGTAACACCAATTTTCTTACAGAGGTAAATTACCCCCCAACCCATTATTTCATCAAGGATCGTAGACACAATTCCTCCATGAACCGTCTGGTCCCATCCTGCCATTTTTACCGGTACCTTGAGGAAGGAATACAGGCGGTGACCATCGGTAAAAAACTCCATCTGCAGACCGTCATGGTTTTTTACGCCACAACCAAAACAGGTTTGATCCTGTGAATTGGGTATGAGCTTCAGGTTCTGTTTATCGATAAACATTAGTGCCTTACTCCAGATTTCCTGTCACTCTTTTTAGTACCCCCTTGAGGGGTATAAAAAACAAGAAATCTGGAGAGTGTATTGAAATTGGAAACTTAAAGTTATCCCCAAGGCACTTACACCCCTCAAGGGGGTACTGAACTGAGTACCCTCAAGGGGCATTGAAAAGAATCCTGGCTTATTTTCCCGTTTACCGGGGTTAGATTTTATTATGTATGAGAAGGTGAAAAAGAAGATTTTACAGAAGATCATAAATTTTCAATCCTTAAAATCATAACTCACTAAGAGAGCTTTACTTTAGCATAAAATTCACAGTTGCTGTATAAAAATTTCCCCTGACATATTCGGAGATTTGATAAAAGTTTTTCCCTCTTAAGAAAATGTCGTCAGTCCCGAGTTTTTCTTAACATTGTCTATAGAGTTGAGATTAACGCTCAATTCTGGCAAAATATTCCGGCAGTATTAATATGGTTACATTGCAATATTCCTTCAACCGTTGGGAACAGTCATGACACGATATATTATCCTTCTACTTTCTGTGTTTTTCCTCAGTTCCTGTGAGGATGCCAATGTACTGGTAATGACGGATGCGGCTAAGGATGCTATTACCGCCATTACCCTTAGCGATGAGGACGTGAAGAATCTTGCACAGCGTGCTGCACAAACCTCAGACAGCAAGCACCGTGTAGCCCCAAGTGGAAATCCCTATGATATACGTCTTCGACGTGTACTTGCAGATTTTTCCGAAAGGGATAGAGATACATTCAACTTTCATGTGTACTTAACAAAAGATGTCAATGCCTTTGCCATGGCCGATGGGACTGTAAGAGTAAATAGCGGCCTGATGGACCTTATGACCGATGATGAACTTCTTTTTGTTATCGGTCATGAGATGGGCCATGTGGTGAAAGAACATTCAAGGAAACAGGTGGTGCTGACCTATGCCTCCAGTGCACTAAGAAAAGCTTTGGCATCTCAGAACAATGAAGTTGGCCAAATCGCCAGGTCTGTTGTGGGTGCCTTTGCCGAACAACTCACCCATGCTCAATTCTCACAACACGAAGAACGACAGGCAGATCAATATGGTGCTGAATTTCTTAAAGTTGAAGGGCATGACACAAATGCTGCTATTTCTGCACTTAAGAAACTTGCTGTTCTGGCCAGGCAGCATACCTTTCTGTCAAGTCATCCAGATCCTGAGACAAGGGCGATGCTTTTGCTGGCTGGAGATAACGACAGTGAAGATCAAGATTCTTTTTTTAATACCTTGTATGAGCGTGGAGAGACGATTGTGGTTGAACTTCTTGGGCTGGTTCGTTCTTTGCTGACTTGGCTGCTCTCTTTATGGTGACAGGTATTGGTTTTTTAATTCGTGTCCCAAAATTAACGTTTCCCCCCTCTATCCTGCCAACAAAAAATTGGCCAAATTTGCCCTTGGT
This sequence comes from Desulforhopalus sp., assembly GCA_013139415.1. Taxonomy (GTDB): domain Bacteria; phylum Desulfobacterota; class Desulfobulbia; order Desulfobulbales; family Desulfocapsaceae; genus Desulforhopalus_A. Next base: position 1,806 of record WTAT01000090.1, on the reverse strand, counting down.
TTTTCCAACCTCGGCAAACGGGAAAATAGTGACAGGAAATCCAGATTAAAGCACTAAAGGTATTCAATGCAGTTGCTACCATCTCTAAGATATAAAGTAACCTTTCTCTTTTTTTTAATTGGCATAGTATGCTTTCTGACAGCATGTTCTCCATCTTTTGTTACACTGCCAGGCCCAGTGGTTTCTTCCCCAAGTATTTCAGAGCACATATTCACTTCATATGACAACACCGAACTGCCAATGAAAGTGTGGTTACCCTCTCATAAAATAGATGGTGTGATTATTGCCGTACATGGTTTAAACGACTATTCCAATTTTATCAAAGATTCTGTATCGTTTTTTAACGATGAAAAACTCGCTGTTTACTCTTATGACCAGAGAGGATTTGGAGAGTCCAACACGAGGAGCAGGTGGAGCGGAAAAGAGGCGTTATCAGCGGATTTAGCTACTTTTATTATGCTTGTTAAGGAAACACACCCCCATCTTCCAATCTATATCCTTGGTGACAGTATGGGGGGCGCTGTCACCATAGTAACTATGGCTAAAAAAGATCCTCCAAAAATTAATGGAGCTATACTTATTGCTCCTGCTGTATGGGCTCGTTCCGAAATGCCTTTCTATCAAAGGTGGTTGTTATGGATTGCAGCTCATACTGTACCCTGGAAAAAAGTATCTGGTGAATCCCTTGAGATTACAGCTTCAGATAATATTAAAATGCTAAGGGAGTTAGGCAAAGACCCCCTGGTTATAAAAGAAACAAGGATTGATGTGCTCTACAGTTTGTCTAATTTGATGGATGAAGCGTACAGAAGCGCAGAATCTTTCAGAACTAATTCATTGATATTATACGGGAAAAAAGATGAAATCATCCCTGAGACGCCAGTTTTTGAATTTTACAAACGCTTACCATTAAGGGGTCAAGGTAAGCAACAAATGATACTTTATGAAAATGGCTATCATATGCTGTTAAGAGACCTTCAATCTGAGATTGTGATGAAAGACATTGTTGCCTGGATCAGAGACCAGCCGGTCGTCCCTTCCCCTGCTTGAAAAACGTCGACTGGTATTACAGTCCGCCACTACTTATATCCAAGAGCTGGCGTCGGTCGTGCGACCACAATCAGGAAATACTGAAAAAGATGTGAATCCTGCCGGCATTGCCGAGATTGGTAAGTAGGTGACCTTCTTTGCCTGCAAGTAGCCGCAACCAACCATTGGAGCTTCATTTGGAAGACAAGAAAAAGAACATCCTCGTTATTTACCACTCCCAGGGCGGTACCATGGAACTCATGACTAATCGCTTTGTAAAAGGGGCTGCAAAAGAGAAAGACATAGCGATTACCCTGAAAAAAGCAATGGATGCCAATATTGATGACTTACTGAGTTGCAATGCAATCGCCATCGGGTCCCCTGAATATTTCGGAACTATGGCAGGTATGATCAAAGATTTTTTTGATCGTACGTTTGAGGTTGCACAGGACAAAACCATTGGCCTTCCTTTTGTTGTTTTTGTATGTGCCGGCAATGATGGACGAGGTGCAATTGCTCAAATTGAACGAATTGCAGCCGGTTATAAATGGAAAAAAGTGCAAGACCACCTAAGAGTCGCGGGCCCCCCTACTGAAAAAGACTTGGAAGAACTGGAGGAACTTGGACAAACCTTGGCTGCAGGACTGGATTTCGGGATTTTCTAATCATCATCTCAATTGTCGGAAATGAGATTTCATCAGATACAAGCTGCAAGTCACCTAGGAAGTTGGCTGAATTTTTTGTTTTATTAAATATTCGCCCTAATGAATCATACAT
>WTAT01000241.1 GCA_013139415.1 Desulforhopalus sp. | reverse complement strand
CACTGGTAGGTCATGCCAAGGTGCTGGCAACACCTCATCTCGGAGCATCGACGTCGGAGTCAGAAGAAAACTGTGCTTCCATGGCTGTAAAGGAGATCTCCAGCTATTTGAAATACGGAAATGTTGTCCACAGTGTTAATTTTCCTAGTATTGAGTCGACGCCAAGCGATAAAGTGCATTCGAGATTGATCGTGATCAACAAGGATGTTCCGGGAATGATCGCTTTTGTGTCAAATATCTTCGCTGACAATGAAGTGAATATTGCAAGTTATTTGAACCAGTCGAACGGCAAGGTGGGTTACAATATCATTGATGTTGAATCGGCCATTCCAGCACTAGTTATTGAACATATTGAGAAAAATTTAGATGTAATCCGTACTCGTGTGATTAGCTTTAAAGAATAGTATATAAAAAATATAGGGATTGTAAAAAAAATTAGTCGTTCTATCATGCTGTTATTGTTCACAAGAGCAGTGCCGATCTCACTCTTTTCGGACAGGTAGTATAAAAATCTTTACATTTACGGTTGGTTGTAGGGAGTGTTTGGCTGTTGTCTCAGTTGTAAGGCCCTGATATTACGGTTTGGCGAGATTTGGTGGAAGCTGGCATATAATATGCATTGATTATATTGCTTTATCTCTTCTCTCTTTTCTCCTAGAAAAACCGGACCCCCCTGCTAGGGTCCGGTTTTTCTTTTTTCATGTTACACCCTAAGAGTTCCCATCTTTTAAAATTTATGGCTTCCAGAACCCTACAGGTAGTATTGCAGAGGTGTGACTCCTATGATCGTTTCGCTATAGCTGAACTCACCGATGTGATGATGCACCATGTCGGACAGTTAGATTCACTTCACGGAAAAACGGTTCTGTTGAAACCGAATCTCATCAGCAATAACGGCCCTCGCCTTGCTTGTACCCATAGAGAATTTGTTGCCGGAGCCGCCTTATGGTTTCTTGATCAGGGGGCGAAAGTACTGGTAGGTGATTCTCCAGCTTTTGGCAGTGCAACAAAGGTTTGTCAAAAGCAGGGAATCTCTGAGGCCCTACAGGGCTTAGACGTCAAATTGGTTGATTTTGTCTCATCAGTTAAGATGAAGCTGACTGATGGGCTCTCTGTTACAGTTGCCAGGGAGGCCTTGGAATGTGATTTTTTTGTGGGGCTACCCAAAATAAAGGCACATAAACAGATGTTTGTGACCATGGCTGTCAAAAACATGTTCGGAATCGTTAAAGGGGTAAACAAGGCAATGCTGCACATGGTTCATGGTGATTCCCACGATCAATTTGCTGAAATTATCCTAGATCTTGTGTCACTTTTACCGTCCCAAATGCACCTTGCCGACGGCATAGAAGTTATGCATGAATCAGGTCCCCTTGATGGCAGTCCCCTGGCGTTGAACTGTATGGCTGTGGCACGTTGTCCGGTAGCACTGGACACAGCTATGCTGCGTCTCCTTGAATTGGATCGAAACAGGAGCCCTCTCTGGCGGGTTGCTTCCCTGCGAGGGTTGGATGGCAGCAAATCTCATAAGCTTCATTATCCACTGCTTTCTCCTGAGGATTTTCATGGTTCGGGGTTTTCAACCCCAGATACTCTGGATGGAATTAGATTTAATCCTTTCAAGTTTTTACGAGGCTTAGCGAAACGGTTGGTTTTGAAAGTTTCCCACTGAGAAGGTGAAGCGTTTGATGAATTGCGGGATTAATTACTTCGTCATGGTGTCAACAATATTTCAGAAAGTCTCTCGCATAATAGAATGTTTTTGATGAACACATCACGTCCTGGGAGTAGGACAAGAAGGAATCCCCTGATAGCAACAATCAGTAATCTCAGGTAAGCCTACCGATAACTGTACAGGAATCTAGTATTGCAAGTCGTAATCTGATATAAGATACTATTTTGCTGACGACAGAAAAAATGAGAGAAAAATGTACCGTAATCGAAATGAAATAATTCTAGCTTCGGGGTCTCCGCGTAGACAACAATATCTTAAGGAGATGGGGTTAAGTTTTACAGTCCGAACTGCATCCGTTCGTGAGCATCCTTTTGAGCATGAAAGTCCTGAAGGATTTGTACTGCGGATGGCCTGGGAGAAGGCTGTTATCGTAAGTTCAGAGTTTCCTGATTCCTGGGTAATTAGTGGGGATACCGTGGTTTGCCTCGGAGATAAAATTCTTGGTAAGCCAGCTGATGAACATGAGGCTGTTGCGTTGCTTATGTCACTTTCAGGCCGGGAACACTGCGTGAAAACCGGTTTTTGTGTTGCTCACGGATCCCGAAGAGTGAAAATTGTGCAGTCGGTCACAACTAAGGTCCATTTTGCCGAATTTTCCGAATCGGTTGCCCGTGCTTACGTCGCTACGGGCGAGTCCCTCGACAAGGCCGGGGCCTACGGGATCCAGGGGAAAGGGGTTTTTCTCGTTAAAGCTATTGAAGGTTCTTACTCCAATGTGGTCGGGCTACCGCTCTATGAACTGATGGAGGTTTTACAGGCAAATGGGATTATTGAACTGGATGTTGCTGTTGTCTGAGTTGGATTTTTTATTTTTGGAGTATCACTCAATTTGGAATATACTGTGATTGTAGGTCCTGGAAATTAAACAAAACACGAGATTCAAACGATGCCGACCTTGTTCAAAAAATATTATCCTATAAGGACGATAGTGTTCTTTCTAGGTGAAGGCGTCCTTATTTTTTCATCCCTTCTGCTTGTAGACTGGGTCATGTTAGGATCGGGGTTGTTTATGCTTGATCCTTTTCTTAATTCATCCCGGTTGCTTTTGGTAACGTTTATTTTTCAACTCTGTCTTTATTTCTTTGATCAATACGATCTCAGCAATGAGGTGTCGTTACCAAACACCTTTACTCGAATGACTCAGGCATTTGGGGTTGGCTGTATCCTTTTGGGTGTCGTTTATTATTCTGTTCCGTTCATGATAATATCCAGCCGAATTTTCTGGCTTGGCTATCTGGTGATTTGTTTGTCAGTCTCTCTTTGGCGGGGTGCTTATAATCTCATTTTGCGTAAGCGACTCTTTGTACAAAATATTTTGCTGGTTGGAACCGGATCTCTGGCCTCTGATATTGCCGAACTAATAGAAGGGGTACAGGACTCTGTCTACAGAATACGAGGCTTTGTAGGTGAGAAAGAACCGGACTTTAATCCACATGGTGCTCCGGTTCGGCCCACTATAGAGGATTTCGAAGAGTTTCTTTCCGGGCATGACCTTGAGCGAATCATTGTTGCCCTTGATGATCAGAGGGGGGCAACCCCTGTGAGTACTTTGTTGGATTGCAAGATGCGGGGTATAACCATTGAGCAGAGTACGACTTTTTATGAGCGGGTTGCAGGAAAGATCCTGGTGGAGAGGATTGCCCCGAGTTGGATAATCTTTTCGGATGGTTTTCTCCTCAGTCGCTGGCAATATCATGTGAAAAGGCTGATGGATCTTTTTTTCTCCTCCGTTTTACTGGTGTTAAGTCTGCCAGTTCTGCTGATTACTGCTCTGCTTATCAAACTTGAATCCGCTGGACCTGTTTTTTATTTCCAGGAAAGAGTTGGCGAAGGTAACCGGGTCTTTCGAATAATAAAATTTCGATCCATGCGTCAGGATGCAGAAAAAAATGGGGCAGTTTGGGCCAAAAAAAATGATGATCGGGTAACTCGTGTCGGAGAGGTAATCCGCACCCTCAGGATAGATGAAATACCACAACTCTGGAACGTACTGAAAGGGGAAATGAGCCTTGTCGGTCCTCGGCCGGAGCGGCAGGTTTTTGTCGATCAACTTGTGAAGAAGATACCTTATTATGCCATTCGTCATCAGTTGAAACCGGGTGTGACTGGGTGGGCTCAAGTCTGCTATCCATATGGGGCTTCAGAGATCGATGCGTTGAAGAAATTGGAATATGATCTTTACTACATGAAAAACCTATCAATTGCTTTTGATCTGCTGGTGATTTTCAAGACGGTTAAAACAGTCCTTTTTAAAAAAGGTTCAAGATGATGCAGGAAGAGGCTGTGATGAAAAAAATCAGATACACAGAATAGTGGTGGCGACTAATGAATCAGATTGAGCTATTTGGCGAGAGCATTGATGCACTGAAGTCATTTAATAATACCATTGTAACCTGTCGCCTGTATCCGCCAGAGGCACCCCAGGCCGTAACAGCCATAAACAGAGGATACACAGCGGTTAAATCCTACCAGCGGTTGTATGGTGACTTGGAGTACTCTCTTAAAGGGAAAACCCCCTGTCTTTGTGGACAACCTCTGACACAGGAAATACTGAATTCTTTCCCCAATTTAGTTGTTTATCGGCAACTTCTGTTGCTTGGCCTTTCTAAATTAGTGCTCAGTTCAGATCTGGACCGTTTCGCTTTTGGCCAACTCCTCTCAGTTTTTAAGGCCTCTGTTGAAAAAATCAAGAGTGAGGGAGGGGGAGCTGACTATATTATCAGTCTTGGTCTGGCAAGCTATTTTTCGGAAACGACTGGGGAATACTTCGAAAATACTGGAAATTTGAACCGCACAGGCGGTTTGCGTGCCCGAAGTCTGGAAAAGGTGCGACCTGAAATAGTCGCCTGTCTGTTTGGTAAGGATAAAAGGCCTGTTATTGAGGAAGAGTTGCAGACAAAAATGGCTACCGCTTCAACTGCAATCAACACACTTACCGCCTGCATAGTACATATTTTGCGCGATATTCAAAAAAGAAAAAGGATTGTTGCATCACCATATTTCCCCTTAATGCTGGATAACGCTGAGACGCTTATAGCAACTGCCAACAGAGAGGAGGTAGCACTAGGACTGGCAAAAGTATTTGTAGACAGTCTTAATGAGCGAGCCCTGGGTGTTTTAGTGGTGCAGGAATATCCTGATGGTTTTGGTTGCGCTGTGTCTGATGCTCTCATTGCCTTACTCACCACAGAAAAACTTGCCGGAACAATACGTCTTTTAAAAGACCAACTTCTAAAAGCAAAACGAGTTGGTGAAGTCAATTCATCCCTGGTGCAATGCCTCGAAAAGGGTCTGAACATATTAGTCAACAGCAAAAAGGGAAAACAGTTTCTTCGTACTGAAAAGGTCAGAGAAACTATCCTTGATGGTGAGAAAGAGAGGAGAAAACGCCGCCTTGAGGCTGGTGTCCAAGGGCTTTTGCAGGGAAATATCAGCCTGTTAAAAAGTGAGGAGTTGGTTGCGTTTCTGCCTGATGCGATTCGCCAAATACAGAAAAAAACAGATGGTACGGAGGTATCCTCAGTTCTGGACAATATGGTTGCCTATCTCAGGGAAGGTGGAGAGGAAGTAAAGGAACCAATATTGAAAAGTCTGATAGCTATTGGTGAAACCCTCATTGCAGATGGCCGGAGGAGTCAAGTGGATCACCTACTTGAACTGTTGGTGGATCAGATTCGAAAAGGTGGTGCCGGGGATCGACATCTGGAGAAGATTGTCACTCTTTTACAGCAGGTGATGCAAAAGAGTTGGGAGGATGAAAACAATGATCGAGGAGATGGCATACTCAGATTCTTTTTTCAAATACGTTCCGGACAAATACCTTGTTCTGCTTCAATAAAGATGACCGTGGGCAAGGTACAAGACAGAGGGATACGGAGAGCATATTTACAGCATCTAATTGCACAAAGTCTTGCTGCCCCAGCTGATGAAGCGCTTAGCTTTCGCTTGATACACCAGGGACCGATTGCTCTTCGTTTCCTCGTTGACTCTCTTATTACCACGGACAATGCATCTTATCGCCTTAAAATTATAGATCTTCTTATGTATAGCCCGGATTACCTGCCTTCTATTGTCCACGAACGACTGCAGGAGCATATGACGTGGCACGGGAAACGCAATCTCATCAAACTGCTTGGAGAAACTGGTAGAGAGGAAGATGCAGAGAGTATTCTGCCTTATCTGCGTCATGAGGATCTCAGAGTACAGCGGGAAACTTTTCTCACCCTCTATAGGATAGGGGGGGGGAACAAGAAAATTTTGTTACTGAGAGCACTTGAAGAGTGCTCTGAATCAATAAAAATTCAGATCGTTGAAGCCCTTGCCACCTTCTGTGATCCGGAAGTGGCTGGAAAACTCGTTGAACTGCTGGCTTCTCATGAGCAATTTAGTGAAAAAAACCGAAATGATTTTTTGTTGCAACTATTGGATACCCTCGGTAGATGTCCATGTCCAGAAGCATATAAAGGTGTTCATACATTTCTACAGACACGGGGACAGCGGGCGACTGGAAGAATTCCCGATCAGATCTGGGTCTTGGCTGAAAAAGCACTGAAGTTTTTGGAAAACGAGCTACAGCAAACCCGAAAAAAACATATTCAGGCCAGCCAGTTGCGAAAAAATAGTCTACTGCAGGCTACTAAAATGAGCAAGTCAGTGGTTCCCCAGCGTGTTATCACGGGGTTACCACAGGAACAGGCCGTGAGACGCCTTGTTGCGCGTGGGGATAAGACAAAAGCAGCGGCACAATTGCTCGAACTTATCGAAAGAACTGCCCGTCTGCGTAATTTTGTTCAGGCTGAAAAATTGAGGGAATGGCTAATCGAGATCGATTCGATGGCTCTCAGTCAGATATTTCGTGCCGCGGAGATCATTGATCAGGAAAAGATTGCGTCTATTGATAAAAGTCATTTGGAGATATGGTCTGGACTGTATGACATCCTGACCACTGATGAATTTAGTGCTGTTTATCACGCGCTGAAACATAGAAGGTATAAGAACGAAGAAATTGTCATCAACCAGGGAGCTTTGCAGGCTACCCTCTTTTTTATCAATTCCGGAAAGGTCAAACTATATTTTGCTGACAAGGGTCATGAAGTTTTAGTTAAAACCATGGGGAGAGGTGAAATATTCGGGGGAGGTGCTTTTTTTGAGGCATCAGTTTGGACGATCTCGGTTGCTGCCATTGAACCATCGGAATTATCTATTTTAAAACAGAATACACTGCAGAAGTGGACTGAGGATTTTCCAGGACTTGAATCAAAGCTATATGATTTTTGTAAAAAAACGGAAAGAGTAGAGGACTTCATAAAGCGGAGCTCCAATGATCGTCGAGTGCACAAGCGATATCAAATTTCAGGTAGAGTGATAACAACACTGGTTGATAATCGAGGCCGAAGTATTGAAACTAATTCCATGGCGGAACTCTGTGATATCTCCGAAGGCGGTCTCTCTTTTTTGCTAAGGATTTCTCAAAAAGAAAATGGTCGTCTGCTGCTTGGAAGAAAAATGCAGGTTAAACTCCCGATGGAAGAGAAGGACGGAGATAGCATCACCCTCGGTGGTGAAATTCTCGCAGTGAAAAATATCTACGCCGTCGAGCAGGAATACTCCCTGCATATGAAATTTGATAGCTTGATTGACCGCAGACAATTGCAAGACATTGTTACGGCAATGAGTCAGGAATCAAAGGTGATTGAATAAATGTCAGTGCAAGTTCCTGCCGATCAGACTGTCACCTCCGGAGTATCTTATGGTCGAAGGTAAAGATGTAATTTCAAAATTTTATCTCAGCCACCTGGATGGTGTATGGCAGGAAAATTTCATCGCAGCTTGTCCTTTTTGTAAAGAACATGGCTATGACAATGGTCGCCTGATTGTTTTTTTAAACAAGGACAGTTTCTTTCATGGTTATTTTCGTTGTCTAAATCGTTGTGTTCCTGGAGGATTTCCACTCTGGTTTGCCAGTCTTGCCGATATTCCGCTGAGTGAGGTACCGGATTATGATCCGGATCAGGATATCGTTATTGAACAGCCCGATTACCCTGTGGAAAATGTCAATGACGAAATGCGTGTCTTCCGTGAAAGGATCACCGATGCTGTGTACAACCTCTTCAAGCAGAGTGGTATTACCAAAGCAGCTCTCACGGAAATGGGGGTGGGGTTCAACGGCCGGTATATGGTCTATCCATATATTCAGGAAGATGGTAATTGTTATTCGGCCCGCTGCGTCTATCCTGAGAAATCGGAAGATTATTTTTGGCACGGCAATGAAAAATTTAGCAAAGAGCCGTTTAATCTCTTTAATATCCAAGATGTTAAATGTTGTGAGAACGGGGCGTTATTTGTCTGTGAGGGGGAGGATAATCTTCTTACCTTGAAGCAGCTCGGCTTTTCCGGCGTTGCGGTCTCTCACTATAATGCGCTGGAGAAACTCCCTGCGGAGCTGTTCGATAAGGTGAAAACACTTTTTATCTGTGTCGCCAACAGCCTCGAATCCGAGAACGCTGCCAGAAATCTTGCTTCCAGAATTGGTTATAAAGCCAGAATTCTTGCCTGGAAATTGCATAGCCCCAGGCATTATAGTCTTTGGCAGCTGGCCAGGGATTCAGGGAAAGCATTTGGTGCAAAAGTCGGAGAAATGGTCAAAACATCCCGGGCTTTTTCACCTTTTTCATCTCCTCTGCGGGAATATAGCAGCTTTTTACAAACACTGGAAAAAGAACAGGGAGAGGAGTACCTGAATTTGTCCTCGGGATTTTCCCTTATGGATAGAGCGCTCGGCGGTATTCATGGTATCAATGTGATCGGTGGTGCCCCGAAAGTTGGAAAATCAACATTTCTTATCCAGATTGGTTCAGAAATGGCACTGAAAGAAATTCCGGTTCTCTACTATGATTTTGAAAATGGTCGGCAAAAAATCTATCAGCGGACCTTAAGCCGGCTTGCCCGACTGTCAACTGATCAATTGAGAGAACAAAAGTTACCGGCAGGGCAGAAAACACAATATGAGGCCGCCCGCAAAAAAATGCAAAAAATGTTCTTTTTCTGGCGGGTGATCAATGATCGCAAAGTAACGCCTGAGTTGATGCGGAAACATATCGATTTTATTCGGCATGAAACGAGAAGTGAATATACCGTGGTGGTGGTCGACAGTCTGCACAAACTGCCGTTTAACGAATTCACGGAGAGACGTACCGGCATTGATGCCTGGTTACGTCAGATGGAATCTATCCGTGATGAGCTGCAGGTGTCTTTTCTTGTAATTTCAGAGTTATCCAGAGGTCTGGCAGGTTCCTACCTCGAAGAACCTCATCTCGGTGTTTTCAAAGGATCGGGAGATATTGAATATAGTGCCGATAATGCCATGGTGCTCCACCCCTCGCGCCCTGCAAGAGGTGGTGCAGCCGGATCTGCCGAAAAAGGCAATACGCTCTGCCTGGTTGCAAGCAGGGAACATAGTCCGGGGCGGGTTGCAGACTATCACCTGGATTTCCCTTATTGGGGGTTCACCGAGCACCCCTCGAGGGGGGTATTGAACTGAATGACAGGCTTTCAGGAGTAAGGCACTAAGATCACAGTTTTTCTTCAACCTGCCAAGTTGTTAGCGCCTTCAATGCTCTTTCCGCCCGTTCCTGTCCCCTGAATTTTTTTCTGATTTTCTTCTCCCAGGGAGGGAAGAGCCCGAAGTTAATGTTTGACGGTTGGAAACGTGCAGGGTCGCTTTCGGTGAGGTGGTTGATAAGAGACCCGAGGGCTGTCTCACGCGGGGGGACGACTGGCTCCAGGTCTTTTGCCAGGCGGGCGGCATTTATGCCTGCAAGTAGTCCCATTGCTGCGGATTCAACGTAGCCTTCAACCCCTGAGAGTTGACCCGCCAATAGCAGGTCCGGTCGGACCTTGAACTGCAGGGAGGGTTGCAGCAGCTCAGGTGAGAGAATAAAGGTATTGCGATGGATTGAACCCAGTCTGGCAAATTCGGCCTTCTCCATTCCGGGGATGAGTCGAAAAATTCGTTGCTGTTCAGTGTAGCTCAACTTGGTTTGAAATCCGACCATATTATAGGTAGTCCCAGCAATGTTTTCCTTGCGAAGCTGGACCACGGCGTAAGGATCCTCACCTGTTCCAGGGTCGGCAAGTCCGACTGGTTTCATCGGTCCGAAGCGCAGTGTATCGTCACCACGTGATCGAATGACCTCCACCGGCAGGCAACCCTCAAAATATTTGATATCCTCAAAGTCTTTTAGCGGCATACACTCAGCATTGCCAAGTTCGTAGATGAATTTCAGATAGGTGTCTTTATCCATCGGACAGTTCAGATAATCTCCCGGGCCATCATCGTAGCGTGATTTACAGTAGATGATGTCCATGTTCAACGACTCAGCATCCACTATTGGCGCAATGGCATCATAAAAGGCAAGTCGCTTCTTGCCGGTGAGTTCTGCAAGCGACTCGGCGAGGGGATCGGAAGTAAGTGGTCCGGTAGCAATAATTATGGGGGTGCCCGCCGGTGTCGGTGCCGGGATCTCCATGACCTCCTGTCTTTTGATCTCGATTAAGGGATGCGCTTCCATTATTTCGGTGATCTGTGTCGCAAATATTTCCCTGTCCACCGCAAGAGCTTTTCCTGCCGGCACCTTAGTTACGTGTGCAATCCGGATAAGAATGGAGTTACAGCGAAGCATTTCTTCCTTGAGCAGTCCGACAGCAGAAGTTTGATCGTTTGACCTAAGGGAATTGGAACACACCAGTTCGCCAAGTTTTTCAGAGTGGTGAGCGGGGCTGAAGTTCTGCGGTTTCATGTCGATGAGGCAAACCTTGCAGCCTCTCTCGGCGACCTGCCATGCCGCTTCACAACCCGCCAGACCGCCACCTATAATAGTAACTGTATGCTGCTTTTCCATTGAGTATATTTTATTGTTGAATATTTTAGTACGTTATTGGTAGTTGTATGTGTTTTTCAACGTACAGGGAGGGTAATGAAAAAATCTGGTTATCAGGGTAAAGGAAGACCAGCCAAATCTAACGACAATTCTAACCACGCCTCAAACGTCGTCAATTTGTTTTCGACCAGCCAGTATATAATGAAGAAGTCCCCAAATTTCGAGAACCAGCATCAGCATAAAACTGACTTTAAAACCTTCGGGGGAGAGAACTGTTTCGACCTTGGTAAAAAAAGCGATTATTCCCCCAATAGCCCATTGACCAGCAAAGGCTGTGACGAAAACCAGTAGATTGACTGCAGTGGTTACCCGACCGGACAGGTGCACTGGAAAAGATTGAGAAAGGGCTGAATAGGCAATGATACTTGAGGTTCCGAGAAAACCAAAAGCCAGCCAGACAGGAACACACCAGTCGACGGAACTGACAATCAACAACAGTTGAACGATCATAAAAAGAGTCATGCCGGTTACCGCGGTGGTCGCGACGGAAACACCTCGCTTACTGAATCGTTCTGCAATGGTGCCCATAGTTATAAATCCGGCAATCATGGCAACGGCAACCCAAAAAAGTAGTCCGGCAACTTCTGTCCTCTCAAATCCTGCGACATGGGTAAGCCATGGTCCGGCCCAGAGTCCCTGGATAGAGAGAAATGAAGCTTGTGAGATAGTGGTAAGCGGTGCAGTTCGCCAGAATTTCCTGCTGGTAAATATTTCGCGTATACCCCGCAATTGGTTTTGCAGGCTTTCCCCGGTACCGTCTCTTTTCTTCTCAGGGACAATAAAGAACACAGCAAGCGCAGTTAAAAGTGTCAAAAGAGCAAGGGCCATGAACACACCCCGCCAGTCAGTAAACTGTAAGGTAGCCTCAACAGGGGAGGTGGCAGCCAGGGCTCCGAGACCACCTGCAGCCATCTGAAATCCGTTGACCAGCGGCCATTTATCTTTTGAAAACCAAAGGGTATAGGCTTTGAAAGCCGCCATCAGGCAGGCGGAAACACCAAATCCTATTAAAGCACGACCTGTGACCAGACCGGCAAGACTTTCTGCCCGGGCAAAGATAAAGGCACCGAGTGCGGCAAAAACCAGCAGTATAGCTTCAACCTTTCTGGGGCCGAATCGGTCGAGCAGGACGCCGAGGGGGAGTTGGAATGAAGCAAAGGAAATGAAGTAAGTCGCTGTGAGTAAACCAAGGGCGGATGGGCCAACTCCGATATCTGCGACAAGGTCGGGGGCAATTACCGCATTTACCACCCGATATAAATAGGAAATAAAATAGCCGGCAGCAAATGGAAGAAAAACCCTAAAAAGGGTTAGGGGCTGTATGGTCATGTTGGCAGAATAAATAAAAGGCTTTCAGTGGCCAAGTGTTACTTTGGATATTCGATGGTAACCCGTACTTTTTTCCTTCCCCAATCGAGAGCGTCGCTGTGGGAGTTAAAATAGAGATCAATCCTGTTTGGGCCTTTTATAGCCCCTCCTCTGTCTTCGACTACGCCGTGACCATAGCCCGGTATATACATATGGGTACCAAAGGGGTAATATTTAGTGTCTGCAGCAATTGTGCCGTCGTGGGGAAGCAGATACCAAGGAAAAAGGACCAGGCGGACTGGAATCATCCAGGGACGGGAAATGGAGTCCATGGAGAATAACCCCTCTTCAGGTTCATATGGGACTGTGCCACTGGCTGTCAGGCCGCTGTACGGTCTGCCGGCGCTGGGGCCGCTACTGACATATCGATTCCAGAAATCGAGTTTAAGCATGCTCCAGCTGCCACGTTCCCAACTGCAACAGGAAGAGCAGCCACAGTAGGCGGTGGCTTCCATTACCTTGGCGACCGGTGGTTTGGCACATCCACTGAGCATCAACACCGCCAGAAGTGAAAAAAAGAGGAGGGACTGATCAACTCGGTTGCTGCGGGAACCGGTACTTATTCTGTCTTTCGGGAACATGATAGTTTTCAACACACGTTGGTAATTTGGGCATTATGGAAAAAGCTGTAAATTTATATACATCAAATAATACCATGTTTCGAATATGGCCGATAGGCAACAATTATTTGTTTTGAAAAGTCCTGAAAAATTTCATTTTATCAAACTGTACGAGGGTAACCCTAAGTTTTCTACATCGCCTTTTTTCATATTGCCTATTCTCAGACAGCCTCCTGGCAATTATTGCACAGGCTGATGCGGACGTTGTTAACAGTTCTCAGGTTCTGTAAAACCATTTTTTTACTTCATCTCTGGTGAACTGCTTGACCACCGGTCTGCCGTGGGGGCAGTGTGTAAATAAATCAGCCTTGGTCATTTCGTTGAGTAGGGTATCTATTTCCCGGGTTGAAAGTTCCGTTCCGGCTTTAACAGCGGCTTTACAGGCCATTGTCGCCAGGATAGTATCAAGAAATCCTCCTCTGTCACCTCTGTTATGTTCGCTGCCGAATTGTTCTAAAATGTCGAGAAAGAGTTCGCGGGGATTGGCCAGACCAGCAAGTGCAGGAACTGCGGAGATAATATAGGTGTTGCCGCCGAATTCCCGGATAGAAAAGCCAAACCTATCTATTTCCTCTTCGTTTTTTTCAACCAACTGGGCCTGAAAGAGTGAAAGTTCAACAGTCTCAGGAAACATCAACGTCTGCCGGACAATAGTGTTGGCCAGGTACTGATTGCGAAATTTTTCGTAAAGTAGTCTTTCATGGGCTGCGTGTTGATCAATGACCAGAAGTCCTTCGCTGGTCTTACAGAAAATGTAGAGTTGATCATATTGGCCGATAACCAAAAGGTTGTGGGTCACTGGCTTATGCTCTTCCCTGCGACTCTTCTGTGGAATTACCGACTGCCATTCTTCGGGAGTCGATTGTTGTATCGGTTCAGCTGTGGCAAAGAGTGTTTGGGCTGGTTCCGTTGCTGTTGAGGAGGTCGTTGTTTTGTTAGGAGGAGCCGGGTGATTTTCATTTTTATCAACAAAATCGTGATCTCTAATCCTGGAAAAATCATCGGCCTGCTGCTCGGTGGAGATGAATGACGATCCGAAGGAGCGAGTATCTATAGGCTCAGATTCTATAGGCTCAGATTCTATAGGCTCAGATTCTATAGGCTCAGATTCTAATGGAACAGGAGTTCTTTCAGCGGTTTGATCGATGCCGAATATAGTTGTTTTTATTGCCAGTTGATAATCCCGCATGGCCTCTGCAACCGATTGACTGAGCAGGGTATGGACATCCCGAGAATTGCGGAATCGAACCTCATGCTTTGCTGGATGGACGTTGACATCAACCTCATCAGGCGGCAGGAATAGGTGTATCAGCCCGGATGGGTTCTTACCTTTCATCAGAAAGCCACGTAATCCTTCAGTTATTGCGTGAACTATCATTCTGTCTCTGATTGCTCGACCGTTTACAAAGATACGCATTTTCGCGGGTCCAATGGTCACCTTCTCAGGTGGCACAAGAAAGCCGGATACCTGTTGTATATTGTTTGCTTGTCTGGCTGAACTTACAGGTATAAATGGACCATCATAACGCACGATATTGCCGAGTCGCTGTTCCATCGACAAAGAATTGTCAAGATAGATTGTGTCTCTGCCGTCGATTCGAAGAATGAATGTGACTTTTGGGGAGCCGAGCGCATAATTTTTTACGATTTCGTCAATATGGCCAAGTTCTGTACGAGCAGTTCGCAAAAATTTTCGACGAGCGGGTGTATTGCCAAAGAGGTTGCGTACCTCGACGGTTGTTCCGAAGCTACAGCCGATTTCATGAACCTTGGTCAATTTGCCGAAGTGCAGTTCCACTCTCGTGCCTAGTTCAGCCTGCTCAGGGCGGGAAGTTATGGTGAATTGGGACACAGAGCCGATGGAGGGAACCGCTTCTCCTCGGAAGCCCAGGGTAGCAATGGCTCCGAGGTCTTCTTCCGTTTTGATTTTAGATGTACCATGACGTTCAAGGCTCAAAAGTAGATCGTCTTCGTCCATACCTTCACCGTTATCGATGATGCGGATCAATCTGGTTCCGCCACCTTCGATTTCAATTTCAATACGGCTGGCCTTAGCATCCAGGCTGTTTTCCAGGAGTTCTTTGACAACGGATGCTGGCCGTTCAACAACTTCGCCAGCGGCAATTTGATTGGCCAGTTGTTCGGGGAGTATACGGATTTTTGACATGTTACCGACTTTCCTGTTGATAGTTCATGGGCAGATGTTACAGTGCTCACAAGTTTAAACCAGTGTCTTGATAAATAGTTTCCATTCTGAAACGGTCATTTTTCCTAAACGCCTTGATTTAGAACAGGTAAGCGTGGACTCCGAAATGTCTCGTTTTAGTATGGAAACTAAGTAGTTGAATATTACCATGAGTCTCCAGATAGTGTCACCCCCTAAAACAAAGAGAACAAAGAAGAGCCCGGCCCGAAAACCTGCAGTTCGCCGGAAGGTCTACACAGAAAAACACATTTCGACTTTCCTGATCATCATCTGCCTGCTTCAGACTGCTTTTCTGGGAAGTCTGCTTTTTATCCTGATTAGCCTGCGAATACCTGATATTAGTTCGGTGGCCAGGTATCAACCTGCCCAGGCAACCGTTATTTACG